>JAWQFT010000039.1:0-36106 GCA_035968055.1 Jaaginema sp. PMC 1080.18
GGATTCTTGTATCTATTTTTAGTTAGTTCATTAGTACCATTCAACACTTCTGATTAAGAGGCTGATTCTTATTGATGCGATAGATTATAAAATCTTCTCGATCTAGGGTAAAAATTGTATTAATTTCCATCGACTCTACCAGATAACAAACAGATGCGTCAGTTAGTTCAACTTGTCTTCGGCTTTGAAGATTACTATTGTAATATTTATAGAGAAACGCCTTCAACCAAATCACCGAGTCATCCGGTAAATCAACTAACTTTACAGCACCTTTCTCAATCATTTCAAATAAATTTTGCACCGCTTTTCTGTCCTGTTTTAATAAAAACTGTGCTTCGGTTATCACTGACCAACAAGTAAATAAAGGAAGTTTAATATTTTTAACAGCTTCTACACAAACTTGATGATATTCGTCTTTTTCAGAAACGATCGCCACTAACGGCCCCGTATCAGCAATGACTCGAAATTTCATCAATGACCAAAATCCTTAAAATATTCTTTGTTACTACTGAGGTCAGAGGGTAAGTTTTTAGCAACACCAATTACCCCAATCTCGGCTAATAGATCGTAAGCACTTCGTTCAGTTTCAGCAACCGACTCATTAAAAGATCGATCGTCTTTTTCTTTGTCGTCGTGAAGACGCTGTTCTAAGTAATGAAAAACCTCGATTTGTTCTTCCTTATTCAAGCTATCGATTTGAGTAAAAATATTTTCGAGTTGTGGACTCATACTTTCTCCAAACAGTAGGCTTTTAAAATGGATTAAAAATCGTCTTATCCCGAACTAAAATTTCTCAAAAAACTGCAAATTCTGTATCTTTTCTCAGTTCGGGCGACTTGAAACCCAGCACAATTTCCGACTTGGGAACTCCGGCTTCTACGAGTTCCTCGGCAACGCCTCTTTCAGTTCCATCTCGTTGAATCCAAATTTTATCATTGATAATATCAAGATGAATCAAGCAACCATGTTCGTAGCGCTTATTTTCGCGGCCTAGAATCATGAGTAAATAGCGATCGCGTTCAGCATCAAAAACCGTCTCAAAAGCAATATCGCCATAGGTATAGGGAATTTTAGTATGGTTGGTAATAATTTCTCGGATAAGTTGGCGATAACGATCTAATCTAGCCATTGTCGAATTACCTCTCGATCGGGATCGAAAACAATTAAGGGAACTTGATAATCTCTAAAAAATCGAGATCGACTCAATTATAAAACTACTGCTGTAACACAGCTAAAATGAGGCTTTCATGTAGTGCCGTGACACACCTTAAGTTGTGCGATAGCCAAAATTAATGAAACCCAGACTATCAGAAGCATGGTTAGTTTTGGTTTTCCCAAAAACCGGGGTTCTAAGACTAGGCAGCAGGCAACAACACGGTAAATGTTGTGCCGACAGCAGGCTGACTGGTGACGCTGATGTGGCCGTGATGGTGTTCGACGATGGCGATCGCGATCGCGAGTCCTAGACCTGTTCCTGAAGTGTTGGAACGAAAACGGGAGGGATCGACGCGATAAAAACGGTCGAAAATGTGCGCGATCGCATCTTCGGGAATGCCTTGTCCGGTATCGCAGACATCCACCTGTAGCCAGGTTTGGCGGTCTTTTTCCAGGCGCTGGATTTTCACTGCAACGGCGATGGTTTCGTCCGCAGTCCTGTCTTCTGGGATGCTATGTTCGAGGGCATTACTGACGAGATTGGTAAACAAACGCGCGAGACGATCCCAATCCCCTTTCACGGCAAAAATATCTTCTCCCAATGCCTCTGCGGTGGCTTCCTGGGGTTCTGTAATTTGTAAGCTGAGGTAAATCCCCTTTTGTTCGGCAAAAAGGCGCTGTTCTTCGATAATTTCAATCAAAAGGGCATCTAAAGGCAAAGTTTGCAGTTGGGTTTCGACGATACCGCTATCAGATCGAGCTAAAAATAAGAGGTCATTCACCAAGCGTCCCAAACGTTGGGTTAATCTCTCGATGGCTTGCAACTGCAATAATTGAAACTGCGGATCGGTTTCGGGATAGGTTAATAAGGCTTGGACGTTGGTTTGGATTGTGGCGATGGGGTTGCGGAGTTCGTGGGAGGCATCGGCGGTAAACTGTTTTAAGCTTTGGTAGGAGTCGCGCACAGGTTGAATGGCGATTCCTGACAACCACCAGCCAATCCAAGCGACGCTACTGACTCCAATTGCTGTCCACAAAGCGAGGTCAAAAATCAACTGACGACTGGGCTTTGTTACTTCAAACCAAGGATGACTCACCCGCAGATAGCCTAACACCTGACGACCGCTTTCAATGCGTTTGGTGACTTGTCGCAGCCAATAATCCGGGGTGACTTGGACGGTTTTGGCGGTGGGGTAAATTTGAATGGGGATGGTGAGGGGATCGGAAAGGGTAGACCACATTAGTTCCCCGTTGGGACTAAACCATTCTAAATCGATGCGATCGTCTTCCACGGGGGGAGTATTGTTGTGAAAACTGGCTTCGATGTTGAGGAAACCTGCCTGGGAGTCGGGGGTTTCGATGATGAGCGATCGCTCTACGACTTCGACAACGTGCTTGAGGGTGTCGTCCATGCGATCGACGAGGGTACTGCGAAAGTAACTATAAATCGCGATCGCAAACAGAAGTAGTAATATCGCCGTAACAATGGCGTACCATAAGGCTAGACGGCGACGAGTGGTTTGGAACATAACTTCCCGCAACATAAGGAAAACAAATAACCAATAACTCTCGCGCGAAACGTTAAATCTACTTTTTGAGGCTGAAACCCTAATACAGTATAAATTTGAGCCTATTTTAGAATAACCCCAAAGAGCCAAAGTTTCTGACATCTTTGGAGGGGCATTCATCCCACTTCCCCCCGATTGCCCACAATTACTGCCCCTTAATCGCTAATAATAAAATTGCCTTTATCTGTTACTGAAGTTACCGAACATATCAAAACTCTACTCACTCAGGACGAAATCTTGCAGCAGGTTTGGGTGGTGGGGGAAGTGACGGCGTTGAATCCTTATCGGAATAATACTTATCTAACCCTCGGCGATCCTGATGGCAGTGCTAAGATTAGCTGTGTTATTTGGGGCAATTTGAGCCAAAAATTGGTACATTTTCCTCAAGTTGGCGAACAAGTCTTGGTTTTGGGTAGTGTGCGGATTTATGCAGCGCGAAGCAACTACCAGCTTAATTTGTTTCAGGTGTTGCCTGCTGGAGAAGGGCTACAGGCGTTGCGGTATCAAGAGTTACGATCGCGTTTGGAAAAGGAAGGATTATTCCATCGCGATCGCAAACAGTCCCTCCCCTCATACCCCCAAACCCTCGCGGTGGTGACTTCTGAAAATGCTGCGGCTTGGGGAGACATTCAACGAACTTTGGGACAGCGATCGCCCCAGATTTCTGTATTACTTTCTCCGGCGGTAGTTCAGGGTAAACTTGCGCCCCAGTCGGTGGTAAATGCCCTAGAACGGGTGCAAAAGGACAATCGCGCCGAAATCATCATTTTAGCCAGAGGGGGCGGTTCTAAGGAGGATTTAGAATGCTTTGATGATGAGAGAATTGTGCGGGCGATCGCGACTTGTCCGATTCCCATTATTACCGGAATTGGTCACCAAAGAGACGAATCCCTCGCGGATTTAGCCGCCGACGCGATCGCCCACACTCCCACGGCAGCCGCAGAAATGGCAGTCCCCGATTATCAGTATTTGTATCGACAACATCAACTACGCAGTATCGATCTGATTGAAGCGATGCGATTTCGCTTTCAAATCGAAAGTAACCGATTAGAAATGCTCAAACATCGCCTGCAAGCCTTTCCCCGCACTTCGCGAAAACTGCAACAAGCACAAGCTGAGTGTAATTTACTCCGAGAAAAACTCGCTGTCCTCGACCCCAAAAATGTGTTATCTAGGGGATACGCGATCGCCCGGACTCACAACGGTCAATTATTGCGCCACAGCCAGGATGTTATGCCGGGAGAGGAAATCATCATCGAACTGGAAAGCGGGCGCTTGTGGGTCAAAATAATGGATGCTGAGTAAATTTGAGAAGATTTACACCGGACTGGGTATGATAAGCTACAACAACTTACCATCCACTGCCCAACGACGCACGACAAACCCCAGACTAATCCCACCGAGAAATACTAACCAAAACAGCCAAATCGAGCTAGATTCAAAACCATTGGGTATATTCATCCCGAAAACGCAGGAAATGGCCGTGAGGGGAAAAAAGACTGCGGCCAAAATATTGAGACGATGGGCAGTTTTTAGAGATTGTAAACTGAGTTGAGATTGGGCTTCCGCTTGTTGGGCGATTTTGTAGTCGAGGGCGTGTTTCGCGTCGATTTGCAGCAGTTCGAGGCTGCGTTCGATGGTTTCGGCGGTATCTCTGAGGTCAATGATATCGCGATCGCCCTTCACTCCTTCTCTAGCTTGTTGCAAAGTCGTCCGTAAGTTCTGTGCTGCCCGATACAAGGGCATGAGGTCTTCGAGGAGTTGAAAGTAATCTGCGGCAACTTGCGCTTCTTCGTAACGCTGATACAGTGTTTCTGTGGCGCTTTCGTAGTCTTGGATGTGTTTTCTCAACGCCGCAAAACCGCTACTGCGTCCACTGGCTTGCCATTCCCCTTCAGGATTGCGCCAAAAAAAGCGACTGTGACGTTGCACTTCTCCCGGTTGGGGGGCTTGGTGCAGTACCAGCAATAGGTGATTTTCTGCTAACATGGCTCGCTGTTTACCCGCGCTTTTACGACCAAAGCGGTTTTTGATTTCTGCGGGTAACTGCCAAGCTTCGGGAAGTTTCATGTGGGTTACAGCAGTTGAAAGTCGCGTTTTTCCCTAAGATACTGGTTTTTTGTTGTTAGTTGTTAGTTGTTAGTTGTTGGTTGTTGGTTTTGAGTTGGATGCTGAAGACTCAGAACCCCGGTAACTTGCGCGCAACCGGGGTTCTATTGTTGGCGGGAAAACCTAAGCTTGAGCCAACACCTGGGACGCAGCAGCCACACCGGCACCAGATGTTGCCCCATCGTAGCCCAATTCGATCAGGGTGGCTTCCAATGCACCAAGGGCAGTGAGGACATCGCGATCGCTCACAAAACCCAAATGACCCACTCGGAAGATTTTACCCTTGAGGTGGTCTTGACCGCCAGCCAGGGCAATATCAAATTTGGTTCGCATGGTTGAGCGAATTGCCTCCGCTTCCACATTGAGGGGGGAAACAGCGGTAACGGCGGTACTAGCGTGACTGTCGGGGGCTAGTAATGGTAAGTTTAACGCCTTCATCCCGGCGCGAGTGGCATTCCGCAAACGTGCGTGACGAGCGAAAATACTGTCTAAGCCCTCCCGTTTCATCATGCCCAAAGCGGCGTGTAAGCCAAACACGAGGTTAACTGGAGGGGTGAAGGGACTGCTATCTTTTTCTGTGGCTTTGCGATATTTGCCCAAATCTAGGTAATAGCGGGGTAAATCGGCGGTTTTGTAGGCTTCCCAAGCTTTCGGACTGATGGCAACAAAACCCAAGCCGGGGGGAATCATGTAGCCTTTTTGCGAACCGGATGCGACGACATCCAAGCCCCAGTCATCGATGGGGATGGAATAAGCCCCTAAACTGGTGACAGCATCGACGATAATCAGCGCTTCCCCGTGGGCTTTGACGTGCTTGTTGATGGTTTCTAGGTCATTGAGTACCCCGGTGGAGGTTTCGGAGTGGGTGAGGATGACGGCTTTGATTTGTTTTTCGGTATCAGCTTCGAGTTTCTCGCGGAATTGTTCGGGGTCGAGGGGTTTGCCCCATTCAGCGCTAATTTTCTCGACTTGAAGACCGTAGGCTTCAGCTACTTCGGCCCAGCGATCGCCAAATTTACCATTACATCCGGTCAAAACGCGATCGCCTTTTTGAAGAAAATTAATCATTCCGGCTTCCATCGCACCCGTCCCACTTACAGTCAACATCTGCACGTTATGTTGCGTTTGGTGCAGCCAGTTCAAATCTGCCGTTACTTCTGCTTGTAGCTTGCTGTAGGGCTTACTGCGGTGACCGATGGGATGTTGCGCCATAGCTAATAATACCTGTTCGGGGACAGGAGTCGGCCCGGGAATCATTAACTGATGTTTGCCTTCCATAGAAATTTGCTCCCAAAATTAAGATTTACTGTATAAAAATTTCTGCCAGTGCCTTGAACAATGCCAAGGCGCAAGCGCTCATCTTACCCTATTTGTCGGCTTCAAACAAATTGGTTGTTCGTGACTTTACCGCCAGTAGGTTGAGCCTCTTTGAGAACGTCTGCTTTAAAAGCCAAAGTTCCCCCTCTCCCCCAACTGCCCCTTATAACTAAAAAAAGGACACCCCCTTCGCAAGGGTATCCTTGTGGAAACGGTGACCGTTTTTTATCTGAATCCGACTGCTGCTTGCCAAACAAAGGCGAGTAACAAAAAGAACAAGGGGATCAACGGCAAAACGTCTACGAGGGGATCGAAGATTTGATAGGCTTCCGGCAGTTTGGCTAAGAGCATTGCTGCTTCCATTTTTTAAATTTACCTTCCCAATACAGTTTTATTGACCTGAATTTTATCATGATTTGTCTCGCTCTTCGATCCGAGATGGGCTAGTTTAACCAATGAGCAAATTCGACTGAGAAGCGATCGCCCTCGATGGCAGCCCGAATTTTTTGGGTAAACCGGATTAACTCGGCAATATTGTGCAGGGAAAGCAAGATATAACCGAGCATTTCTTTGGCTTTGATTAAATGGTTGAGATAAGCCCGGCTAAAACTTTGACAGCAGTAACAGGGGCAAGTTGCGTCAAGAGCGCTAAAATCCTCTTTGAAACGGGCGTTTTTGAGATTCCAGCGTTCTCCCTGGACTAAGGCTGCGCCATGTCTACCGAGACGGGTGGGAATCACGCAGTCAAAGACATCGACTCCAGCAGCGATCGCAACGGCAATTTCCCGATATGTCCCGACTCCCATCAGATACCGCAGTTTATTTTCCGGTAAAAAGGGAGCGGTGCTATTGACAATATCGTGAATTAATGCTGCGGGTTCGCCAACGCTCACACCCCCAATGGCATAACCGGGCAGATCGAGTTCCACTAAGCTTTGAGCGGCTTCTTGGCGTAAATCCGGGTAAACGCCTCCCTGTACAATGCCAAACAAGGCTTGTTCTTGGGGACGTTCGTGGGCTTCTAGACAGCGTTTGAGCCAACGATAAGTGCGATCGGTTGATTCCTTAATTTGCGATCGCGTCGCGGGATAGGGGGGACATTCATCAAAGGCCATAATCACATCTGCCCCTAAAGCATTCTGAATCTGTATCGAACGCTCTGGCGTAAAGTTAATCTTGCGACCATCGCGAGGAGAACGAAATACTACCCCGTCTTCGCTGATTTCGCGCAAATCGCTGAGGCTAAACACCTGAAATCCCCCAGAATCGGTCAAGATCGGCTGCGACCAATTCATAAAACGGTGCAATCCCCCGGCGGCTTGTACTAAATCTTCTCCGGGTTGGAGATGTAAGTGATAAGTGTTGGCTAGGATCATCTGTGCGCCAACGCTTTCAACTTGTTGCGGCGTTAACCCTTTAATTGTTCCCACCGTCCCCACGGGCATAAAACGAGGCGTTTCTACAATCCCATGAGGGGTATAAAAGCGACCCGTGCGGGCTTTTGTGGTACTACAATGAGACAAGCGTTCAAAGGTAAACGCTGGCAAAACAGCAGAATCGCGATCGCTCATTTAAAACGGACAGTCGTCGTCATCAATCTGAACATCCCATTTCGCCGATAATACCTGAGTTACCATTGCTTCGAGAGCGTCTACATCTAATGATGGCTGGGTATCTCGGTCATGCCAGGGATTATTCAGAGGAATCAGGCGTAACTGGCGATTGTCTTGCATCAAATCGAAACAAGATTCACCGTCAGGGGATTGACTAAGTTGTAAATAATCAAAGCTCTGAACATTGAGATACAGAGCGTGATTGGCAATCAGGGTTGATTGTTGCGGATCGGTGAATACTTCAACAATACAACCTTCGCCTTCGCGGTCGATTTGTCCGTCCAACGAGTGCAAATAATGAACGCGGTGTAACGAACTTAAAAGGCGACGTATATCTTCTTTGTTGATGACCAGTCCCGTGTCGATAATACAGGGAGCGGGTAGGGATTGAGGAATTTTATCGTGACTCATAAAAACAGCCAGGGTGCGAACGAGAGCTTGTTTAATTCCTGAAGTCCAAAGTTTCGATTGAGATTGAACTTCAAAAGCGTAAAAATAAAGTAATCTCTGACACAATATTAGCCCAAATACTTTTGTCTAAAACAAAAGTTTTTTGCCCAAGTGGAAAATTGGAGGATGGGTCAAAATTGCTGAAGTTACTAATACAGAGTTGGCAAAGTGCGATCGCGCTAATTTTTGCGGTCATCGCTTCTTTAGGAGGGGCTGTTATCTTTTATACTCGCATTCCCCTACCTTTGTCACTCCCTTTTTCCTTTCAACGGGTGGCTCGCTGGGCCCCTGGCATTGGTCTGCTTTTAGGAAGCGGTTTGGGGGGAATTGATTGGCTTTTAGGACAGTTAGAAATGCCGATTTTGACCCGCAGTGCGCTGATTGTGGCGTTGTGGATTGGTATGACTGGGGCATTGCATCTAGATGGGGTAATGGACAGTGCTGATGGTTTGGGGGTATCCGATCGCGAAAAACGTCTAGAAGTGATGTTAGATAGCCGTACAGGGGCGTTCGGGGCGATCGCGGCGATCGTCGTCGTTTTGTTGAAAACAACGGCTTTAAGCGACATTAATGGCGATTATCGTACTCTCAGTCTTATGGCAGCCGCAGGATGGGGACGCTGGGGACAATTGCTGGCTATTGCGCTCTATCCCTACGCTAAACCCACGGGGAAAGGGGCAATCCACAAACAACATCTCCAACCCCGACCGGATTTGACTTTGGGAACCCTTGTTTTGTTACTGTGGCTGGTTGCTGTAGCAAGTCTTTGGGGGGGAATTGTGGCGATCGCTGGATTCGCGATCGCTCTTCTTTCGGGCTACTGGTTTAATCGCAGCCTCGGCGGTCAAACTGGAGATACCTACGGCGCGATCGTCGAAGTCACAGAAGCCCTACTTTTAGTCTTTATTACTCTTATTCCACCGGACGCAGGCGGGTTACTTTTACTTTAAATTCACCGCCCCCCGTTTCCCCAAAAGCACTCACCCGGACAATATAAGAACCGCTTTCAGTAATACGAGCAAATAGCAGGGAATTGGTTGTACCGTTAGGCCCATCGTCATTTTCCCCCACCGTTGAGCCATCTTCCGCAATTAAGGTCACAATTGTGTCAAATTCATCGGAAAGCAAGTCTACTGCTACTTGATCTCCCTCTTCGAGTTGTACGATGTAATCTCGCGAAAAGCCTCCTTCTCCCGTCGGAATATCAGCTTCGGTGAGAGACTCGGTAACTTCTTGACCGGAGGATAAGGGAATAGGATTGTACAGCGTTTCTGCTAAACTCGCTGAGGCGATCGCGCTTCCCCAACAAGCAATCCCCACAAACACAGAAAAATAACAACGACGGACGAAGAACTGCATCATTTAACGCTTTTAAAGTAATTTAATCAAGCTTTGGCCATTAGCCTTAGTGGGATATATCGCCCCTAGCGTAAATTCTCGCGGGCTTCACGATATTGGCGTTTAACTCACTGGCATTATTATTATACAAGCACTAATTTTCGGTACTCTATTGAGTCCCTACGTTTTTTGAAAAACAATGACGATTTTAGCCTTAGACTTTGGCGGCACAAAACACGCGGCTGCGGTATTAGCCGATCCTGCCAAACCTCATTGGCAAAAGTATCAACGAGCTTTTGCCCCAGCTAACGCTACAGCAGAGACCGATCTGGATATCGTGCGATCGCTGGCTCGATCTGTGCTACAAGGCGAAAACCCTACAGCCATTGGGGTAAGTTTTGGCGGTCCGGTGAATGCTGAAACAGGCATTGTCCGCTTATCTCATCACGTCCCCGGTTGGGAAAATGTCCCCCTCAAAGCCATTTTAGAAGCGGAGTTTCAAGTTCCTGTCTGGGTCGATAATGATGCCAATGTCGCCGCTTTGGGGGAATATCATCGCGGTGCAGGCCGCCATTGCTCCAGTTTGCTCTACATTACCGTTAGTACCGGGGTAGGAGGCGGTTGGATTCTGAATGGTCAGCCTTGGCGCGGTCGTGAGGGAATGGCCGGAGAGATTGGTCACGCGGTGGTAGACCCCAACGGCCCGATGTGTTTGTGCGGCAAACGAGGCTGTGTCGAGCGTTTGACTTCGGGGCCGTACATTGCCCAGATGGTACAGGATATCTTGATTCGAGAGCGATCGCGGGGTAAGATTCTCCGCTCTTTAGTCGCAGGCAACATTGAAGCGATTACTGCCAAGCAGGTGAATGAAGCCGCCACTATGGGAGACGCGATCGCGATTGAAGCCCTCCAACAAGCAGGATGGGCATTAGGTGTAGGGATTGGCAATGCCGCAAATCTCTTGAATCCCCAAATATTTGTCTTGGGAGGCGGTGTGAGCAAGGCTGGGCAGCATTTTTGGCAAAGTATCCGTCAAAGCGCCCGTAATACCGCTTTACCGGAAGTTTCCGTGACGATTGTTCCGGCTCAGTTAGGGGATGATGCGCCTTTGTGGGGAGCAGTGGCTTTGGCTGTTAAAAAAGGCTAAAAGCTAGACGATACTGAGGTTTCAGCTAAATACTAAAAAGTAATAACTCGCCCTTTGGATTTTAATCAAAAATATCACAAAAAGGCCGTTTTTCCAAAATCCCCAAAAATTGAACGAATCCTCGTTGTTTCAGCCGACGATGGCTCACGAGAGAATCAGGGTTTGAGCGCTTTTTTGGGCAGATTACTTTTTTTTCTAAACGACTTGTCCCAGAGGCAACAGTAGCATCATTTCGCTGTAGTTTCTAAGTATAAAAAGTCTATAAATGGGCAGTTTTTCTTATTCTGAAGCCGTTTCTTCCGAATTACGCCACTGTCGAAACCAAGCCGATTTAGTAAACTTTTGCCACAACATTACACTCCCCGTAACGATCATCCACAACAAGCCCAAACCATTGAGCAACACATAAATGGGTTCGAGGAAATCTCCTAGATATTCCCCTTCGTGAATCGTCATCAAAAAGTGAACTTGGTCGCGAGAAAGACCAAACCAACTTTTACCCAAGCGGTAGATTACCCCAGTAAAAATTGTGATTAAGAGGGGCAACAAAACAATCGGTGCAAGGGTACTGTGTAGCCGCCGAAAAATACGCATTTTGGATTATTACTATTGGTTGTAAGGACGGTATTATTCCCGTTACTGGTTGCGATCTAGATAATAGCAAGATGGCTTTGGAGTTTGGGAATTGAGCGGCTTGAGTGTGTAGAATTGACCACAATTCTATTGAGAGCAAAAAGGTATTACTGATGAAACGTTTGGCTACCGTGTCGGGAATGACGTTGTTGTTGTTGGCTTTACCCGCGTTTACAGCAGCAGCCCAGAGTTTTAAGAAGCAAGCTCAAGTTATTGCTCAAAATCAAGAGAGTTTTGAGATTTTATTCGCTAACTGTTACGCTTTAGCAGGAGAAGCGGCGTTGGAGGCTTGCGATCGCGCTTTAGAACTCGACCCCGAAAATGAGGCATTGTGGACAAATCGCGGGGCTGTGTTACAAGGGGATTTACAGCAGTACGAAGGGGCTTTAGAGGCTTACGAACGAGCGATCGCGATCGCTCCCGATTATTCCTTAGCGCTGTACAATCACTGTAATGTTCTGAGTCGCGTCGAGCGCTATCCTGAAGCCTTAGTTAGTTGCGATCGCGCCCTCGCTGGGGATGGTCGCTGGGGCAACATTCAACCATCTTTTGCTTGGGATACCAAAGGCTTAATTTTGTCAAAATTGGGGCGCTATCAGGACTCATTAGTGGCTCACACCCGCGCCGTTGAAATTGACCCCACAGACCCAGTTTCTTGGTATAACCACGGTGTTGCTTTGATGGATTTGAACCGCGATCGCGAAGCATTACGATCTTTTGAACGCGCTCTCGAACTGAATCCCGACTATGAAGCCGCTCAACACAATCGCGATATATTGCGCCAAAGGCTCAATCAATAAAGTTTTAGGATTGACAAAAAAACAAAAATGTGAAATGCCCCAAGCCAAAATCTTGGGGCATTTTTTATACCCAGTTTCTGAAGTTTCCGTCCAGAAACCGGGTCTATAGAACACAATTGTCTTACAAGCGTTCAGTCACGCGGGTTAGCAGTTGAGTAGACCGTTCTACAAAACCCTTCATCGCATCGGCTGTAAAGCCTTTTTGGGAGAACAAAGCTAAGTCGTAGATATGACGACACATTGCTTGAGTTAAATCTGCGGCAGAAGATTGACCTTCAGTAATAATACTACCCTGACTAATATCTACCAATTTCTGAATCATTGGGTGGGCTGTATTAACAATGAGAGTGTGTTCTTCGGGGAACTGTAAATCTTGTTGTTGCAGCAAAGCCGTCATTTCTTGAAGTCGTCGCATTTGTTCGGGCAAAATCACCATAGCGGGAGGAGTATTTTCAGCATTATTGCCTTTTAAAGATTCCGTTTGAATGGTGACTTGATCGTTGTTGAGAGATTTCTCAAACAATTCTTTAACCGATTCGCTACGAGTTTTATTGGTCTTGGGGTCTACAATTTCCGTTTCATTTTCTTTATCAACTAAGACATCTTCGAGTTCCGCATCTACTCGTGAGAATTTAACTTCACTGTACTCTCGTTCGAGGAAGGGAATAAAGTAATTTGTATCGATAAAGGAGTCCATAAAGAGGACTTCCAAGCCTTGATTTTTGTACAGTTCTACATACGTCGATTGGGTTGAAGCATCTGTACAATAATAAATCCGGTTTTCGTGACTTTCTTTGTTGCGTTCGAGATACGCTTTTAAGGTCGTGTAACCGTCGTTGTCGGCACTATTTTCGGGAGTTGAATCTTGCCAAGCATCTCCCTCTGCGGTTTGGACTTCGACTTGAGGTTGGTCGCTCTGACCTTCGTAGGTAGTTTTGAAGATAATAATATCTTCCACCTGTTTTTTGAACTTGTCGTTCTTGAGAGAACCATACTTGACAAATGTGCCGACATCTTGCCAACAGCGAATGTAATCGGAACGCTGTTCGTCGTATAAAGATTTGAGGCGATCGCCGATTTTTTTACTAATATAATCGGTAATTCGGCGGACTGTGCGATCGTTGGTTAAAGCACTCCGAGAAACGTTTAAGGGAATATCGGTACTATCTACCACTCCTCGCAATGGCATGAGGAATTCCGGGATGATTTCTTCGCAATGGTCGCTGACAAACACTTGATTGCAGTACAGTTTGATTTGACCGCGATTGATATCCACATCGGGTTTGATTTTCGGGAAGTATAAAATCCCGTTAATGACGAAGGGATAATCGGTGTTTAAATGTACCCACAATAAAGGGTCTTCTTGGAAAGGATAAAGATAGCGATAAAACTCTAAATAGTCTTCATCCGTCAGGTTTTGCGGTGACTCTTTCCAAGGAGCTTTTTGTTGATTAATAACTTCCCCATCCAGCTTGATAGGAACGGGCATAAAGTCACAGTAAGTTTTTACTAACTGCTTAATGCGTGCGGGTTCAGCGTATTCGCTTTCTTCGTCAAATAGGGTTAATGTGACAGTAGTTCCGGGTTGGGTTCGTTCGGATTCAACTAACTCAAATTCTGGCGAACCATCACAAGTCCAATGCACGGCTTGAGAATCGCGACGGTGGGAAAGCGTATCAATTTCTACTTGTTTAGCCACCATAAAGGAAGAATAAAATCCCAAACCAAAGTGACCGATAATTTGCTTGTCTGCGTCTTTTTGGTATTTCTGGATAAATTCTTCAGCACTGGAGAAAGCC
Source organism: Jaaginema sp. PMC 1080.18 (assembly GCA_035968055.1). Taxonomy (GTDB): domain Bacteria; phylum Cyanobacteriota; class Cyanobacteriia; order Cyanobacteriales; family Spirulinaceae; genus Jaaginema. The sequence continues at coordinate 13,930 of JAWQFT010000039.1, forward strand.
ACCTGATTAATATATTTTTTGACTTCCTCTGCGGTCATGCCAATGCCGTTGTCAGAAATAGAAATCGTTTTACTTTCAGTATCAATTTTAATTTCAATTTCTGGTGCAGGCAATTCGCCATCAATCTCCCCAGAGTAAGACACCATTTTCAGCTTATTAATGGCATCAACGCTGTTAGAAATTAATTCCCGCAAGAAGATCTCATGGTCGGTATAGAGAGATTTCTTGATAATGGGAAAAATATTCTCGGTATGGATTGTAATGTTGCCTTTTTCCAGTACAGTTGCCATAGTTTAATTCCGATAGTTTGCAGATATTTTGTAGCGTACAAGTTCCTAGACACCTATCATAAATGCTAAAAGCTGTACGGGTGAGGAGGTTTTCCCTAACCTGAAGTTGCGGATTTCCCTATCTCTTGCGAAATAGTCATTGGGGTTGCGAGATTTAGCCTGGGGTCGTTTGCAACTGGTCAAGACGAGCTAACACTTCTTGACTGTGAATTGCAGGTCTAACTCCCAAAAAGATTTCTCGCAAAGTACCGTTAGGGTCGATGAGATAGGTGTGACGCAGGGAGGAGTAACCCAACCAAGACCCATAAGTTCGACTGACTTCTCCGGTAGTATCGGCAAGTAAGGGAAACTTTAATCCCTCAGAATCGCAGAATTCGGCGTGAGATTGTACGTCATCAACACTTACACCGATAATTTGGGCATTACGACGGTCATATTCGGCAATATCTTGTTGAAAGCGACGGGCTTCAAGGGTACAACCTGGAGTGAAGTCTTTGGGGTAGAAATACAACACTACCCACTGTCCTCGATAGTCAGATAGGGAAATTTCTCCATCTCCAGTATTGGTAGGGAGGGTGAAGTCGGGGGCTGTTTGGTCGATGGGTGGTTGAGGGCCTCCCAATGCTACGGCTGGGCTGGGTTTGAGTAATAAGCCCAAGCCAGAAGTGAAAAGGAGGGTCAAAGCGGTTCGACGATTCATAGTAAGGTCATAATAGCAACAACTTTTTACGTTAGTTTACAACGTTTCGGGATGGTAGCCGAGTTGTTGCATCAGGGGTTGGATTTGAGGTAGGATTTGCGCGATCGCGTCTCCATTTTTTTTGCGCCATTTCTCGGCTTGGGGTTGGGAAAGAGTTGTCCAACTGGTTTGTTTTTGGGCAAGATAGTTTTGCGTTTCTGGGGTAATTGGGAGATGAGTAAATTCGCTGACTTGGGATAAGACGTTTTGGGGATTTTGCAGTAAGTCTTCGTAGTAGATTTGCAAACAGTTTTGAGCGAAATTAGGATTGTTTTGAATTTCGGTGAGTACGAATTGGTTGTGTTGTTGCCAACTCCAAGCGCAAATTTCCGGTAAGGATTTGCCAACAACTGTTTCCCAGTTGGGGGGAATGGGATAACACCAATAAGAAATAGTGGCGTTTTCAGGAAAGGGTAAAGGACGATGCCAAAAAAAGTCAGATTGCCAGCCTTCTAACATCGAAGAAATACAAGCCCGACCATCGCGAATTATATAGATATAAAGGGCATCGGGAAACATTTTTTGTAAAGCTGCCAAATGAAAGCAATTGGCAATGGTTTTTTCAAGGTAGCGAATCGGTTGGCGTTGGAAAAGATGCTTCTGGATATCTTGATAGCGAAATTGCCGACGAATTTGAATACCTTGGTATAACAATTCTTGTTTGAACTGACCCACAATTTTGGGAGTACATTCTGTCGCTGAGATGTAATCAGTTGGTTTTGCTAAACGGGAGTAGGGAAAAAACTGAAACCAAAGCGGGTCATTTTCGCGATCGCAAGACCACACCTTCCCCAGCCGTCGTACAATTTCGTAAAAGTAACTTGACCCAGAGCGAGGAGCAGAAAGTAGAAAAATGGGTTGTTTGAAATGGGGTGCAATCAAAGATAAAATGGTCTTCTTAAATTTTTCTTTCATCCTTACCTCTGTTGTAATAGGTATTGAAAATCTAGCATTTTCTCCCCACAGATGTTCTCAATTTGCGCGAGGTTATCTTGACCAAAGAAATCCAGCCAAGTTATAGCGCGATCGCCCTTGGGTTGATATTGTTTATTAACTGCTTGCGTAATATCTCCCACAGTGGAAAATCCCAAACTCTTTGCTAAATTACGGATAGTTTCCACTTTATTTTGATTAAAGTCTTCATAGCGAACCAATTGTAATACTTGCTCGTGTTTCTGATAAACTTCCGCACAAACTAACCAGCGTTGCGCTAATCGCTGAATATAAGTTTCCCCAGAGACTTGAGGCAATTGCCCTTGCAACATAAAATACCATCCTCTGCCAGACAAGTTCCTTAATTTATTTTGATATTCAGGAGTAAGTTGAGATAAGTTACCGGGAATTTTCAAGCGATTTAAAATACTACGAATTGTATCTCTAGGATCGCGCATCACAAACAAATATTGAGATTGGGGAAAACACTCCTTCAACGGTTCGTATAAAAAAGTAAAATTAGGGTCTTTAATAATTGGAGTAGAAAAGTAATAAGGATGTTGTTCGATAACTCGTTTTAACGACAGGTCGTTGCCATATAACTTCTGACGAAGTGCGGCATTGAGATCGAACTGATGAAAAGGATCGATAGTCACTCCTTGTTGAGCCACTTTTCCCAGAAGGGCAGCAATAACAGTTGTTCCTGATTTCTGATGTCCTAAAATTAATAGAGGTTGGGGATGAACTTTAGCGGTTTTCTGGTGATAAAGCCGTTGCAGGTTTTGCCAGCGATTGACAATTTTTTGACGAATGTTTTGGACGAGCATACACTAATTTTTAAGACTTCCTAAAAAAGCAGGTAGCAATGCAACCGAATGTTTTAATTTATCGCGACGAATTACTGCCCTATTCCGAGACATTTATTCCGGCACAAGTGGAAAACTACAGCCAGTACAATGGAATTTATGTAGGGAGTTTTCGCTATCGGGGAAAAGGCTATCCTTTACCGCCGGAAAGACAAGTTGTGTTGAGCGATTTGGTTAAGTTTACCCTTAACCGCAAAATTTTGTACACCTTAACCGGGGGTATCGGTTATTCTCAATGGTTTACTGCTTTAAAGACGCTTAATCCTTGTCTACTTCACGCTCATTTTGGACTTGATGGTGTTTGGTCTTTACCCATTGTTCGACGTTTAAAGTTACCGTTAGTTGTAACTTTTCACGGTTACGATATCACGGTCAACGAACGTAGTAAAAGTCTCGATCGCATTTATGGCCCTTATCCACTACCGCAATTATATCTATGGCGACGCAAGCAGTTATTTCAAAAAGCCGATTGTTGTATTGCCGTATCGAATTTTATTCGCGATCGCGCCATTGCCAAAGGCTGTCCGGCCAATAAAGTTGAGGTGTGCTATATCGGGGTGGATGTGGATTTGTTTCAACCGGACGAGAGCATAACCCGTCAACCTGTTGTTTTGTTTGTGGGACGACTTGCACCGAAAAAGGGGTGCGAGTACCTGATTCGGGCGATGGCAGAGGTGCAGAAAAGTCAGCCAGAGTTGGCGTTAGTTATTATCGGGGATGGGGAGTTACGGCAGAATTTGGAACGTCTGGCCGGGGAACTACTCCAGAACTACCGTTTCCTGGGGATACAGCCTCCCCAGGAGGTACGACGCTGGATGAATCAAGCCTTGATGCAGGTTGTTCCTAGTGTCACCGATGCTTCGGGAAATGCGGAGGGTCTACCGATGACGGTGATTGAAGCCCAAGCGATGAAACTTCCCGTAATTGCTTCGGTTCATGCGGGAATTCCTGAAGCGATCGCGTCTGGAAACACTGGATTTCTCGTAGCGGAGCGCGATTGGCAAGGAATTACCCAAACTATCATCACTCTATCAGAAAACTCGCAACTGCGCCAAACTATCGCGATCGCTGCCCGAAAACAGGTAGAACAACGATTTAATTTGAAGCAAAATATTGCCAAAATCGAGACAATTTATGACCGGATTTTAAGGAAAGCCATCATTTAGAAAAAAGTGGAAAAGTTTTATTCTAAGTCAGCCCAACTTTAAGATTGTGACTGTTTGAGTTTGTGTAATATGGTCTGAGCCAATTTTGTAGGAAACAATAAGCTTACTAAAATTTTAATTAGAAAAATTGTCATAAGTTTACCCCTTTGCTTTAGCCAACGGGGTTGATAATGTATTATTTGAAGCCAATAGCGAGCAGCTAACCTAGAACGATAGCGATTGGGTTGTCCTTCCAAAGCTTTAATCGTCAAATACACATAATTATTCGCTAAAGCCAGATTTTTCAAAGATTGAGGAAGATTGGGATTTTGTTGAAAAGCTTGTTGAATAACAGTCAAAGTTCCTTGAGCTTGTTTTTCAATCTGAGCTGACATAGAAGCAGCAGAAATGCGGTACAAAATTTGTGCTTGGGGAACATTCACAAAATCATAACAAGCCGCCAATTTCAAAAAAGTATCCCAGTCTTCTGCGGTATCGAGAGATTCATCAAATCCTCCAATTTCCTTTAAGGATTGAGTACGAATTAAAGCATTAGAACCGTTTTCTAAAAAGTTATAAACCAGTAAATCTTGATAAACACGCCCTTGAGCTTTCTCAGACCGTCCGGCGTACAAAAAATCACCCCGCTCATTAATAAAACTTGTCCAACTGTAGGCAACTGCGGCTTGAGGATTGGCAAGTAGGGCTTGGTACTGAGCAGCCAATTTATTCTCTGTCCAAAGATCGTCCGCATCAATAAAAGAAAGATAGTCAGCTTGGGCTAACTTTAGACCGCGATTGCGACTGGCAGATAAACCTGCATTAGGAAAAGAATGAATCTGAATACGAGCGTCTTGAAACTGTTGAAGAATTGGGAGGGTTCGATCTTGAGAACCATCATTAATGATTAAAATTTCTAGCTCTGATAGCGTTTGATTTAAAACTGATTGAAGAGTGGTAGCAATTGTCTTTTCTCCGTTATAAACGGGAATGACAACTGTAATCAAAGGAGTCATTTGTCCGTTCCCCGAAGTTGCGACAAATCCACTATCTCATAACCCATGAATGTGAAAGTATTGGCGATTTTAGGAAACTGTTGCAATAAAAGTTCAGCTTGTTTCGACGGTACAAACGTCATAATTGCTAACTTGAGCAAAGCCTTAGCAATAATAGGTTTTTTCAGTAAATCGGGAGACGCGATCGCGCTTTGCAGAATAAAGCGCAGGGTAGTTAAGGTTTTTTGTTGTCCGGGCTGTGTCTCTAAAGCTCGATAACTTAAATATTTATACAGATTACCTGAACTGTACCGTTTCAAATATTGAAGCGAGGAAGGAGCATCGCTAAACGCTTTTTCAATAACTCGCAAATTCATCACTTCCATGCGTTTAACGTTAGAGGATTTCGATTGCGCTGAAATACGATATAAAACTTGGACTTTGGGAACAACGGTAAACTCATATTTTGCTGCCAAGCGCAACCATAAATCCGTATCTTCTGCATTAGTCAAAGATTCATCAAAACCTTGGACTTCTGCAAAGGCTTGACGGCGAATCATGGCATTAGAACCATTGCCAATAAAATCATCAAGTAATAATTGCGGTAAAACATTACCCGCGTAATTTACATAACGACATTTGCGAAGGACGCGATCGCTCTGGTCAATACAATTCGTCCAACTATAAACAACCGCAGCTTGGGAATTTTCTTGCAAAGCTTGGTACTGACAAGCGAGTTTATCTTTTGTCCACAAATCGTCTGCATCGAGAAAACAAAGATAATCGCTTTGAGCCTGAGTAACTCCTCGATTGCGATTTACTGAAACAATTGCTTTGGGATAATCAACAATTGTCAGTCTCGCGTCACTCATACCTTGGAGAATTTGCTGAGTGCGATCGGTTGAGCCACTATTAACTACAATAACTTCTAGGTCTGTCAAAGTTTGAGAAAGGGCTGACTCTACTGTTGTTTGAATAGTTTTTTCTCCGTTATAAACCGGGATAATTACCGAAACTAAAGGCATGATATTGCATCTCTTAACTCAATATTACTTTTCTTCGTTGGCTCGTTGCTATTTTGATTAATTGGCAAAGAAAATAAACAACAATACTTGCGAGACTACTTCCCACCTAATAAGCGCACTCGTAAAAAATAAAAAGGACTGGCAATGCGACTCAGATAAATTTGTAACTCGCAGGCTGCCACTAAATCTGTCTGGAGTTGTTGGCGATATTTCAGAAAATGATAACTGGCACGATAACTATTACCTAACACCGTTCGCAGGAAAATATAAGGAACTTGCGTCGGCTTGGCTAAAATCATTTTTAACGGGAAAAATGATAAACAAGCCCCGTGAATTAAACCTCGTAAATAATCTTTTTCTAAACGCCAAGCCGGGACTTGATGATAAGCGTGCATTTGGGGGTTATACCAAATTTCCCAACCCTTTTTGTAAATCCGAATTAAAGGTTCCCAATCCGCTCCTGTAATCATCGATTGACCGATTCGTCCAATAAAGAAAGAAGGTTTTTGACAATTTTCTAACCAAACCTTTCGGCGTACTACCATTGCTGAACCAGTGGGTAAACTCAACAATTCTGGCTGATATTGATTGGGAGTATCGCCGCGATCGCGTGCTGAAAAGAACCCCGCAATGCTGTTAAAATTATCTGGGGGAGGGGTTTCAAAATCAACATGAATTCGTCCGCCATAAGCCCCTGCTTGGGGGTAAGATTGGGAAAATTGAAAGGCTTGATAAACCCAATCTTTGGCGATATAGTTATCATCATCAATAAAACCGATGAGATCGCCTTGCGCTGTTTCTAAACCTTTTTGCCGGGCGAAGGCTTCTCCCTGTTTTGTTTCTGGAATACAGTACAAAGGCACATCACCCGGCCAATCTTTTTGATAAGAATTAACAACATCTGCCGTACCATCTTGGCTGTTATTGTCTACCACAATAACTTCCCAACTCAAGTCTTCAGTTTGTACTTGCGATCGCAAACTTTCGAGTAACTTAGGCAAGCGTTTTGCGCCATTATAAGTTGGAATTACGACACTAAAATTCAAGCTCATTTCAGCGATTGTCTCCATAAATAAAAAGGACTCATCAAACTACTGCGGAGAAACTCCATTTCACAAGCGTTAACAGGATTCTGTTCAAAAGTTTGGTGGTATTTTAAATAGTAAAAAATAGCTCGTTGTAAATCCCGCAACCAAGCTACCGGAAACACCAAAGGTCGCTGCCATTTCGCAAATCGCAGCATCCGAATATGATGACGAGCTAACCCCGTACTGCGAACTAAAAAAAGTAAATAATCTCGCGTCAAACGTTCTTTAGGAATCTGATGCCAAATTTCCATTGCTGGGTTATACCAAACTTCCCAACCGCCATTTTGAATCGATAAAATAGCTTCCAAATCTTCGCTATTTAAAATCGAACCGCGCGATCGCCCCCTCAAAAAAGGACGTTCTGGGACGCATTCTAACCAAGCCTCTTTCCGCACCACCAACCCTGCCGAAGGCGGTAACATCTTCATTTGGGGCGTGTAAAGGTGAGCATTTTTACCGCGTTCGGTAATCGCAAAAAAACTAGCAATTCGTTCAAATTCCGGGGGAGGGTCTACCTCATAATCCCCGTGAATCTGACTGCCAATCGCTCCAGCTTGGGGGTGCATCCGGGCAAACTTTAGCGCCTCAGCCGCCCAATTTGGCGCAGGAGGGGTATCATCATCCAAAAAACCAATTAAATCACCTTGAGCCAGTTGGATCGCTTTTAAACGGGCAAAAGCAGCTCCTTGTTGTGTTTCGCGACTATAACGTAAAGGAAATTGATGAGGCCAAGCTGCTTGGTATTGCTGCACCACTTGTGCCGTGTTATCCCGACTATTATTATCAACAATTAAAATTTCCCAGGAAATCGAGTCTACACCAATTTGTTGTCCCAGTCGGTCTAGCACTAATCCCAAACGAGTAGCCCCGTTATAAGTTGGAATCGCGATTGTTAAATCTATCGACATCGCAACAAAAAAGCAAAAATGAGTAGTGAATCAAATTTAGAGATTTTCTAAATTAGGCTTTCATCTCAGCAAGTAGGTCGCAAGACAAAATACTGCTACAGTTCTAGCGTAACCGATGGCCGCGATCGCATTCTAGTCTTTCCTCAAAAATATTTAGCCAAAAACTAGGTCTAAATAATCGCCTTCTCGAAGTTGAAATCCCTGTCAATTGAGCATAAAGTATAAAAAGCTACCATTATCTGCATCTTTAAAGGTTTAATTAGGTGAAGAAATTGGAGGAAATAGTATGCGTCGCATCATCTTAGGAATTGTCGGGGATAGTGCTGCCGGAAAAACCACTCTGACCCGAGGAATTGCCCAAGTTTTAGGAGAGGAAAACGTCACCATCATTTGTACGGACGATTACCACCGCTACGATCGCAAACAACGAGCCGAATTAGGGATTACAGCCCTTCATCCCGATTGTAATTATCTCGATATCATTCAACAACACCTCACCCTTTTACGCAGCGGTCAACCGATTCTCAAGCCCATTTACAATCACGATACCGGGATGTTTGACCCCCCCGAATATATTAAACCCAGACAATACGTGATCGTTGAGGGCTTACTGGGTTATGCCACCCGTGCGGCTCGCGATGCCTATGATGTGAAAGTCTATCTCGCTCCTCCTGAGTCTCTCCGCGCTCAGTGGAAAGTTAAACGAGACACCCGCAAACGGGGCTACAGCGAAGAACAAGTCCTCGAAGCCCTCCGCAAACGCGAACCGGATTCTGAAGCCTTTATTCGTCCTCAGCGCAAGGGTTCTGATATGATTGTCACCTTCTATCCCGACGTAGCTGGTTCTCAAGATGGCAACCTCAACGTGCGTTTGGTGTTAAGACCCACCATTCCTCACCCGGAGTTAGTCAAAATGTTCGACCCCGACCAAGAAAATCTCAACTCTGCCGTGCGTTTAGGGCTAGACCGAGACATGGGTAAGCCTGTTGATGTTTTGGAAGTTGACGGTCACGCCACGGCAGAACAAGTGCGACAATTAGAAAAACTCATGTGTACGGATGTGCCGTTTTTAGAAAGTTGCCGCGTTGACAACAACGTTGAGATTGGTAAATTAGTTGGTACAACCGGGGAAATTTTGCAGAGTTATCCCCTGGCTTTGACTCAATTGCTCATTGCCTATCATATGCTGAAAGCCTCGACCAGCTTTCAGTAAATTCGCTCCCAAACTTAGTTATTTTTCTGTAAAGCAGCTTCACGAGCCTCTAACTCTTGCAAACGCAGTTCGATTTGCTCTTTTTCTTCCTTGAGGCTTTTTTCTAAATCTTGAATTTGTTCGCGACGGGTTTCAATTTCTAAATTACGGCGAGTCATATCTTGACTTTGCAAAGTTAATTCTTGTCGCCATTGTTCAATAGCCGCTTGTTCCTCTCCCAAAGATTCCGACCCGCTCTCAGTAGAAAGCTTTTTGAGGATGGCTAAAACCCACTTGGTCGCATCTTGGAGACTCAAGATTTGCTGACTTTCATCAAGATCGACCAAAACCAAACGACCCGCACTTAATAAGGCTGTATTTGCCACTTTTTCGGCTTCAATGGCGAGAGAATCTCGATCTTGTACTGACCAAATCTCATCCCCGGTTTGAGCCGCAAGGAGATGCAGAATAATGCCGCTATTGTGAGTATCTTGTTGCACTTGGGCCAGGTGTAGCATCTTGAGTTCTCGATGGGTTGAATGGGCAACATAAAATAGACAAAATGGCGATCGCGCTACCGCCTAATCGATATTTTAGGAGTAGGATGGCTAATTAAATGCACCCTATCATATAACCGCCTTTATTTTATTCTGCACTCAAAGCCGAAACGCGATCGCGTAAAATTTCGACTTGCTTTTCGGCTTCAGCTAAAGCTTCGCGAGCGCCTTGAACAACGTCCTCTGGAGCTTTATTCACAAAGCCTTCATTACTCAAACGACTTGTCAGAGATTGCACTTCTCCTTGGACTTTACTTAACTTTTTCTCCAGCTTGCTTTGTAATGCTGCTACATCGACGACTCCCGAAAGTAACAGTAAAACCTGGACAGTTCCTTCTACCCCAGCAAAAGATTGTTTATACTCTCGTTCGAGGGTCGGAACAATAGTCAAAGACTCAACTTTTGCTAAATCTTGAATGTAGCTGCGTCCGGCTTCTAAAATTTGACGTTCTTGCTCGCTTTCACTTTGAAAAATAGCAGTAACTTGCGCTCCCGGTTTAATTTCCGCTTCAGCGCGAAGATTGCGGAGGACGCGCACCACTCCTATGATTAACGCAAATTTTTCTTCAATTTCAGGATTAATTAAAGTTGAAATCGCCATGATGATTACTTAAACCCAAAAGATATAAAAAAGGAGCGATGAAGATTGAAAATTCATCACTCCCCCACGCTATTTTACTCGCTGACGTTGGTAGGAGTCTTTTTTCCAAAAACTTGCTTTTTAACGCGATCGCTAATTACCGCCAATTCGTCCCGGTTTTGGGATTGCAACAAATAACGCCACACAAACCAAATAATATATCCCAAACCCACTAACTGGAAGGTCGGCGAGAGTAGCGGAATACTGTGGATAGCATCCAAAGTGGCTTGCAAAACGACTAAAGACACCAAAGCCGCCACAATTAAACCCAGTACAGTCAGAGGACGACGATACTCCGAGAAAAAGTGACTGACTTCATCGGGAAGTCGGTCTAAAAACCGCGCAATTTGGTTAAAAACTTGCGAAACTTGCGATGCAGCTTGGTCGGATGGCTTCACCAAAACCACCTCAGACGGCGTTTCTGTAGGTTCTATAGGGGTTTCGGGGGGCGTAGGTTGTTCGGTATCAGACACAGATTCAGTCTCCTTAGCAATGACAGGTTCAGGGCTGGGTGCAGGTTCGGGACTTGCCGAAGCTTTGAGAATTTCGTCCACTTCGGGATAAGCCTGAACTGCTAAAAATTCCCCGGTTTTCTGGGTAAGATTGTGCCAGATTTCTTCAGTGATATGGGGCATAAACGGATGTAACAGTTTGAGAATGCCCTCTAGCACATAAGCCAGGGTTTGCTGTGCGACCAAACGAGAGTTTGAAGTCGCATCTTGCCACAGTCGGGGTTTGACAAGTTCAATATACCAGTCACAGAAGTCCCCCCAAATAAATTCGTAAAGACCTTTAGCCGCTTCTCCCAAAGCATAAGAACTGATGTATTCGCGAGTTTGAGCGACAGTTTGATAAAAACGCGACAAAATCCAGCGATCGCAAAACTCTAACTGTTTGACATTGGGATAACCTAGTTGTTGGGGCGTTTTACCCTCCAAATTCAGCAACACAAACCGGGCTGCATTCCACAACTTATTGGCGAAGTTCCGGGATGCTTCCACAGACTCCGATTCGTCGGTTTTACGATTGTATTGAAAACTAATATCTTGACCGGCACCCGCCACTTCTTTAATTAAAGTAAAGCGCAAAGCATCTGTGCCGTACTTATCAATGAGTAATAGGGGATCGATGCCGTTTCCGGCAGATTTTGACATTTTCTTGCCATTTTCGTCCCGTACCAAGCCGTGAATATACACATCTTGGAAGGGCATTTCCTGAGTAAAATAGCCCCCCATCATCGTCATCCGAGCGACCCAGAAGAAAATAATATCAAAACCTGTTACTAAAGTTGAAGTGGGATAATATTTCTGTAACTCCGGCGTATTCTCCGGCCAGCCCATCGTCGAAAACGGCCACAGCCCCGACGAAAACCAAGTATCCAAAACATCTGGGTCGCGTTCGAGTTGGATATCTTCGCCAAATTGGGCTTTCGCTTTTTCCCACGCTTCCCCTTCATTGTGGGCGACAATTAAAGGCGTATCGTCCGTAATTTCTCCGGTGGTGGCGCTAACAACGTACCAAGCCGGAATTTGGTGACCCCACCACAACTGCCGGGAAATACACCAATCTCGGAGCTTAACCAGCCAATCTCGGTAGGTTTTGGCGTGTCTGTCGGGAACGAACCGAGGTGAATTTGTACCGTCGAGACATTCCAAGGCTTTCTGCCCCAAAGGTGCAATTTTGACAAACCATTGGGTGGATAATAAAGGCTCAACGGGAACTTTACCGCGATCGCTATAAGGAACGGAATGCTCGTAGTCTTCCGTTTTGAATAGCACCCCCTCCTCTTTTAAGCGCTCAATCACCCCCTGACGCGCCACGAAGCGGTCTTGTCCTTCAAATTCGCCTGCGTTCTCATTCAACGTGCCGTCTTTGTTCATAATGTTGATAAACGGCAAATCGTGGCGTTTCCCCATCTCGAAGTCGTTGGGGTCGTGAGCCGGAGTAACTTTGACGCAGCCCGTCCCAAACGCCGGATCGACTAGCTCATCGGCGAAAATCGGAATCTCGCGCTGGACAATTGGCAAAGTGACGGTTTTCCCGATTAAATGCTGGTAGCGTTCATCTCTCGGATTGACCGCGACTCCCGTATCCCCTAGCATGGTTTCCGGTCGCGTCGTTGCCACTTCCACATACCCTTCCCCCTCAGTCAACGGGTAACGGAAGTACCACAAATGTCCCTGTACCTTAACTTTTTCCGCTTCAATATCCGAAACCGCCGATTGGGAAGCCGGACACCAATTCACCATGTAATTGCCGCGATAAATCAAGCCCGCTTCGTAGAGATCGACAAAGGCTTTGATGACCGCTTTCGATAAGCCTTCATCCAGGGTAAACCGTTCTCGCGACCAATCGGCAGATAAGCCCAACCGTTTTAATTGGTTGACGATTTTACCGCCAGATTCGGCTTTCCATTGCCAAGCCCGCTTTAAGAACTCCTCGCGACCGATATCATAGCGAGTTTGGCCTGCTTCTTTGAGTTGCTTTTCGAGGATGGTTTGAACGGCAATACTGGCGTGATCTGTTCCGGGCAAACACAAGGTATTGTAGCCCCGCATCCGCTTGTAACGCACTAAAACGTCCATTAAGGTCGTGTTGAAGGCGTGACCCATGTGGAGACTCCCCGTAACGTTTGGGGGCGGAATCACGATGCTGTAGGGCTGTCCGGGGGCGTTGGGGTCTGCTTGAAAAACCTGGTTATCTCGCCAAGCATTTTGCCACTTTTCCTCGGTGGCAAAGGGGTCGTATTGCGTTGCTAGAGGGGGAATGGCCATTTCAGTTATCAGTCTTTATGGGGCAGTGGGCAGTAGGCAGTGGGGGGGAGTGGAAATACAAACCCCTCCAATTGAAATTTTATTTTTGGGTTATGCCAAAGAATAAATTATAGGGGTTGTTGATTTTGCCCAGGTTTATCTAAATTTTGCCATAGCCTTGTCGCGAGTTAACGGTTATTTCGCTCGTAAGCCAGTTGAAAGGCGTGAATTTGGGCAGCGACGTTTTCGGCAGGCGACCAACTGCTGAGGCGATCGCGGGCGGCTATACTAAGCTCAGCAAGTAGGGAGCGATCGCTCAACACTGACTTTAACAACTGGGCTAACGCTGCAACATCGCCACAAGGATAGATATAGCCAGTTTTACCATGTTTAATCAGTTCTGCTCTTGCTCCGACGCGATCGCTCACAATTGCCGGACAACCGCACAACATGGCTTCGTTCACCACGACACCAAAGGGTTCGTATTCCGAGGGCAAAATAAATAAATCTGCCATAGTATAAATTGCGGGAAGTTCTGATTGATTGCGAAAACCCAGGAACAGAACGCGATCGCGAATCCCTAGTTTTGCCGCTTCTTGTTCTAATTCCTCACGCATTAACCCGTCCCCCACAAACACCAGATAAGACCCCTCCACCTCTGCTTGGGCAAATCCTGCTAAAACATCCTGGGGTCGTTTCCAAGGCTGTAGCTTGGCACAAAACAGCAATACAGGGGCATTTTTCGGCAGATTGAGGGAAGCGCGATTGGCTGAGATATCTACTGCTTGCGATCGCGCCAACCACCAATCATTATCTACCGTCGAGGGGGTCAGAATCACTCGTTCCTTGGGCATTCCCAAACTGCACACCATTTCCTGTCCCAAGCGGGAGGAAACCAGAATTGCGTCACCGAGTTTAAAAATCCAAGGTAAAAGTAAGGGTTTGAGGCGAGATTTCAGGGTTTGAGCGCGATCGCTCCTCGGTTTTACCGTACTCGCATCCGTTACAAAGATAAAGCCTTTTTTCTTTAATTTTGCTGCCACCAACGCGATCCAAAAGCTGGCATAAGCATAACCCGCATACACCGCCACCACATCAACGCGATCGCTGGTTATCATTCCCCACAATTCCCCATTAATCAAGCCCCAAAACTTGCCCAATCCCGGTTTTGCAGCCTGATTTTTTAACTCAACCCACGGATAACCCTCTAAAATTGGCACATCTTCCCAACTGATTTGCGTCCCAAACTCTGGATCGTCGTAAGTCTTTGCCCCTGCCATACTGCAATAAGCCACGCAAATTTCTAGTTGCTTTTGCTGCGTCATTAAGCGAAACTGCGGGATGATGTAGGGTACGGGGTGGGAGACGATGATGAGGACTTTCATGGAGGAATTGGGAATTGGGAATTGGGCAGTAGGCAGTGGGCAGTAGGGAGGAGAGAAATTATCTCAATACATAACAGTTGTTATGCCCACCATAACAACTGTTATGTTTCCTAACAACAAACAACCAATAACCAATAACAAAAAACCAGCAAACCATCGCAAAAACGTTCTAACAATCTAAATAATGGAATTAAATATCGGTTGGCTTTATCCTAAACTTATGAGTACCTATGGCGATCGCGGCAATGCCATTTGTTTGCAGCAAAGAGCCGTTTGGCGCAATATTGCAGTCAATATTATCGAACTCGATCGCCAGGTTGACGCAACTGCTTTTGAGAATATTGATATTTTAGTCGGTGGGGGCGCACAAGACCGCCAGCAAGAAATTGTAATGCGAGACTTGCAGGGTGCAAAAGCTGAGATGATGCACCAAAAAATTGAAGCAGGAATGCCGGGGGTTTTTACTTGCGGATCGCCGCAACTTCTGGGACATTATTACGAACCCGCTTTAGGCAAACGCATTGAAGGGTTGGGCATTTTGGATTTAGTCAGCAAGCATCCCGGACTTGAAGCCCCACGTTGTATTGGCAATGTGGTGTTTGAAATTACGGCAAGAAAACTGGCAACTGAACTCAAAGCGATGACTGGGGAAACTCCCATCGTTATTGGTTTTGAGAATCACGGAGGGCGCACTTATTTAGGCACAACCGAGGCTTTGGGAAAAACCATCGCAGGCTATGGTAATAATGGTGAAGATGGCACAGAGGGTGCATTTTATCGTAACGCGATCGCGACTTATGCCCACGGTCCATTATTGCCGAAAAATCCCGCGATCGCCGATTGGTTAATTCAAACCGCCTTAGTGCAAAAATACCAGGATAAAATTACATTAAGCAAACTCGACGATACTCTTGCTTTGCAAGCTCGCCAAGCCATGTTCAGTCGCTTAAACTTAACGAGTCTGGCCGCTACCCCTTAAACTGATGGAGTAGTATGCTACTGCAAAATCGCAAAAGTTCTTATATGCTATTTTGCAACTTCTATTTTCGTGCAGTTCTATCACAATCCACACCGTTAACCAGAAGCTATGTCCGATAACGTAATTGAACGCGGTGCTACTAGCATTCTGATTCTCATTCTGCCGATTGCTTTTACGCTAGTCGTTTTATACACGGCTTGGCCATTACTATTGGTCTTGATTGCACTCATTAGCTTATTCCGAGTTTGGCAACAATATCAATGGCAAAAATGGAGCGCAAAAGTCAATCCTACCTTTAATGTTTTAGTAAGGGAGAATCAGGGTAAAGTCACACCGTTGGATTTATCTATTAAAGCAAACTTGACTGCTAAACAAGCTAAACGCTTTCTTGAGAAAAAGTCTGAAGAATACGGCGCACAGCGTAAAATTTACCAAGATCAAGGTACAGTTTATTACTTCCTTACTGCCAGTGCTTTAGGTACAATTCTTGATAGCAGCGAACCTGTTTGGGAACTCGAAGCAGGGGAATTTGAAGCCCCTCATCCTCCCACGGAATCGGCTGCTGCGGTAGAAGAAACTCACACTCCCAGTCCAACACCATCTCATACGGTAACAGCAGTTTCTACGTTGATTCAAACAGATTTAGCCAAACGGTTAAATGTTAAAGATTACACCATTAGTCGGCGTAAATCCAACAAAGATTTTCCGCAATGGAGTCAAGAATTAGACCCCGATGGTATTGCTTGGAAGTATGTTTCTAAAGACAAAACTTTTGTCCCTCAGAAACCAAGCAACAGTTGATCTAGGTGCGTCTTTTGTGTTTGGTCTTGAACCTGAGAGTTTTGTTTAATGGGAAGCTTGATAATAAATTCAGTCCCCTTGAGAAGGGTACTTTGACAAAGTAATTCACCCCCGTGATTCTCGACAACAATTTGATAGCTAATTGATAACCCTAAACCCGTTCCTTTATTGACGGGTTTAGTGCTGAAGAAAGGGGCAAAAATTTGTTGGCGAATATTTTCAGGAATTCCCGGACCATTGTCGCGAATTGAGATAGTAATGCTATCGGATTCATCTGTGGTTGTGGCGATCGCAATTGTGCTGGGGTTTTCTTGAATTTCTTGGCGCGATCGCGCTAGATTGTATTCTTCTAGAGCATCAATAGCATTACTAATAATATTGGTCAATACTTGGTGGAGTTGTCCGGGATAACATTCAATTTCTGACAATTTTCCGTAGTTTTTAATAACTTTAATTTCTGGCGATTCTGGTTTAGCTTTGAGGCGATTTTGGAGAATAGTTAATGTACTGTTAATACCATTATGGATATCATAAACTTGTACTTCATGGTCATCTAATCGCGAGAAATTTCGGAGTGCTAAAACGATGTCGCGGATGCGTTCTGCACCAATTGTCATAGATTGCAATAATTTGGGTAAATCCTCTCGCACAAAATCAATTTCAATTTCTTCAGCCATCTCTTCAATTTCTGGAGTAGCTGGTTGATAGTGCGTTTGATAACTTTCTAGGAAACCCAATATATCTATGATATAAGTTTTCGCATGAGTCAAGTTACCATAAATAAAGTTCACAGGATTATTGATTTCATGAGCAATTCCGGCAACCATTTGTCCTAAAGAAGACATCTTTTCACTTTGGACTAAGTGAACTTTAGTAGACTGTAATTGCGTTAATGTTTCTTTAAGTTGTTGATTAGTTTTAACTAATTCCGATTCAATTTTCTCTCGTTCGCGAATTTCTTTTATTAGAGCTTGATTAGTGGCTTCGAGTTGAGCATGACTGGGAAGTTTAAGAATAGGCGGAATTAAAATAAATAACTCAATTGCAGTTAAAATAGAAACTACTGCCGTGAGCGCTTTGACAAAGCCAGAAACCCAATAAATTGGATACCATAAGGTTAAAATTTCTAGAAAATGTCCCGTGCCACAAAAGAGAATAAATGCTCCAAATAAAAAGAAAATCCAGTTAAAGGGCAAATCTCCTCGCTGCCAAACAATATAAACAAGTAGTATCGGTATCGAATAGTATGCTAGTCCGATGATAGCATCCGACCCTAAATGAAGCCCAACTAAATTTGACTTCCATAAATAGCAATGACCGTGGGGGATAAAATGCCCAACTTCTAATACAAACAAAGAATTCATGGCTTTTGAGAATATTATTTCCGCAGGGAATTTATGAAGTAGTGTCTTCCACTAATAAAGCTAGGCAACTGACTCAACAATGCTAAAGTGTCCTTCAATAAAATTTTAGCTCAGTTTATTCATGTCAAGAAAATTAAAACAATCGCAGTTAAACTCGTTTTAACAAAACTCAACTGCTCTTGGCAACCTTAAAATTACCTAATAAAGTAATTTTAATGATTGGTTTTCTGAAGTACAACTTTCTCTCTAAATCAAAACTACAATCTGCTCCTCTCCTCAAAACTCCTGGTAGAAAATCCAGAGAAGTGGGAAATTGAGGGATACAACCTTTTATCGAGCTTGACTAAAACGGAGAGGGAGGGATTCGAACCCTCGAAGGTTTTGACACCTTAGCGGTTTTCGAGACCGCCGCATTCAACCACTCTGCCACCTCTCCAGGGGCGTTTATCTATCTTAATGATTTTGGGTACGGTTGACCAGTCTTGACGCAAAATTAAAGTAATTCTGCGTCGGCTTCTGCATCTAAAACTCCAGGTTGAAAGCCTTGTTTTGGTGTCCATTGGATTGCTCCTACCTTTTCGGTGAGGTAGAGTTGGATCGGGTAAGACTGTATTGGTTTCGAGGAGTTTGAAGCAAGGGAAGGGGCGATCGCGACCTCGATTGGCAATTGCTGTAAAATGTCCAGGGAAGAAAGTGGTTTCGTCGCAATCCACACCCAATTTTGAGCAATACTGAGTTGCTGCTGGAGTTGCGGTAAAGTCGTTTCATCAGCCAAAATCCAAAAGCGATCGCGCAGTTGGATTTGTAGCGCTACCGGATTGAGAGATATTACCGATACCGTAACCCCCGCCAATTTTGCTTCTTGATGAAGAGTTAATAACTGGTATTTGACCTTATTTTCACTCAGAAATAGCGATTCTGGCTTCTCAGAAGTGGCTAAAAATGTTTTTACCTCTAAATTGTCTAAAATGAACGACCAAGCACTATCTAGAGGATTTTGTGCTGCGATCGCGAGATGTAACTGATTTGCCCCAAGCGATCGCAAAAACGGCAACACCGTATAACTGACCGTATCCCCATCTCCGCAATTAATCAGGATTACCTTCCCCCGATCCTGAATGGCTACCACTGGTTCGGTATCCGTCGCCAAAACCGTCATTTGTACCCGCGTTCCCTGCTGATAACCCAAAGGCAAAATGACCAAAATCGCGATCGCACTGACAATTCCTAACCAACGCCAGCCGATTTTGAACCAGGGAATCAGCCAAGCCGCCAAAATTCCCGCGTAGATTAACAATAACTGGATGGTAGAAATTTTCCCCACTGCCCAAGAACTTGTCGGCAGATCGGTAAAAAACGTTACTACAGCAATGAGTAACTGCGCTGGATAATACAGTAGAAACGCGATCGCGCTGCCTGCATCCGGTAACATGAGGGCGATCGCACTGGCAATCATGCCCCCCAAACTAATCAGCGTAATCAACGGCGTGACAACAATATTAATCGCCAAACTGTACACCGCCACCATATTGAACTTGTAGATGAGTAACGGTAGCGTCCACAGCGAAGCCGCTAGGGGAACTGCAATCAACGTTGCAATTGTTGGGGGTAGCCAATCCAAGCGTTTCGCGATCGCCCGAACAGTCACAATTAAGCCTAGAGTCGCCAAGAAACTCAACTGAAACCCCAAATCCCAAATCCATAACGGATCGATAACCAACAAAATTGTCGCGACTAGCAACAACAAACCCAAAGGCTTCGTTCGTCGTTCCGTCACCAACGCAATTAATACCCCCACCCCCATCAATGCCGCCCGCATCACCGACGGTTGCATCCCCGTCAAACCGATATAAAGCAACAAAACCCCTAAACCGATCCCCAAACGCGATCGACTCCCCAAACGCCGCGTTAGCGTCAACACCAAGCCCAATAACAACGACACATGAAACCCCGAAGCCGCCAAAGTGTGCGCCAATCCCGCCTTCACAAAGCGTTCTTGGATATCAAACGGCAAATCTACTGCCCTGCGTCCCAACACCATCGAACTCACTAACTGTCCCGTCGGACTCCCCAAACCCTTCACTTGCGATCGCACAATACGCTGTCGCAATCGCCACCATCCCCAAGGCGGTTGCGTCACTTCTCGTACTAAACTGCCGCTAACTCCAGCAAACACTCCCCGGCTGGCTAAATATGCCCGAAAATCAAACGCCCCTGGATTTAATGGAACTTGGGGTTCGTACAAATTACCAGCAATCTCAATTTCTTGACGAGGGGCTAATCCCGTTCCGTGCAATAATGGCAAAGTTACATATAATTTCCCTGTAACTGGCTCATTATTCACTGTTTGCGCCGCTAATACAAATCTTACTTTCTGTTTCGCATTTAATCGCGGCATTTCGAGAATTTCGCCGCGTATCGTTGCAGCATCTTCTAACTGTGGTACTAGCCAACTCACATCAAGAGGGCCTGGTTGGGGAATGCGTAATTGCAGATGCGCGATCGCCAAACCCGCAATACAGCCTGACAACACCCAAACTTGCCATTTCGGCCCTCTCCACCACCAACGCGGTAGCAACCAAGCCGCGACACAACCAATGATGCACCAAACGAAGCTGTAAACTCCCCACTCTGGCCAAGAAACAGCTTTAGTGGAGAGATTTAACAATCCTGTAGATAGCAACCCAATGAGATATGCCAGGCACGCGATCGCCCAGCCTTTGCTATTCATCTCGCTTTAGATAGAAATTCCTAGTTTTAATCCTAGTAAAGCATGAATAACGAGTAAAACCAAGGCAATACTACCCACATAAGCGTGAATTGTTCGAGTTGTTGTTTTCTGGGATTGAAAGCCCAATAATGCCAACAAACCATTGAGGGACAGCAAAGCAATTACCACTGAACCCGTCCAAAAATGAGGACTCTCAAAAATAGGTTGACCCTGCATGACTAACGATAAAACACCCCCGGTGTAACCCAGAGCGATAAACAGGAACATCCAAGGGGCGAGTTTGCGATGATCCGCTTTGTTTTTTAACGCCGCTTCTGTATCCGTCCCCGCTAAAACACGACCTTTCCATCCCGCAACACCGACAAAACTACCCATCACAAACACCACAATCCCCATCATCAACGGATGTCCCCAGTGAGTAATAGGTTCGGGCAAATTGAATTGATTGAACCAAGCTGCGATCGGTTCGAGTAAACTTCTAATATTCTCCATAAGATGGTATTTCTGCGAATGTTACCGAAAGAATGACACTAAAACAGTTAGGGTGTAGAGCGCTATAAAAGCTGATATTCCTACATACGTTACGATCCTGGCATAATTTAGCTTGGGTAATGCGGGTGATAAGGCTATTGCTTTTTGGCTATCAATCAATTCAGGCAATTTTGTCGCCTCTTGGATAGGTAAATCTTTGAGGGGAAATCCTAAAGCTTCTCGCTGTTGCAGGTACAGTTGGGCGACTTCGCGGGCTAAATTGCGAATTCGTCCGATATAACGAGTGCGTTCTGTGACTGAAATTACGCCCCGCGCATCTAAAAGGTTGAAAGTGTGGGAACACTTTAATACATAATCGTAACTTGGCAGCACTAAGCCGCGATCGATCAGTTGCTTGGCTTCTTGTTCGTACAAACTAAATAAGTTAAAGAGTAAGTCGGGGTCTGAAGCTTCAAAGTTATAGGTACATTGTTCGATTTCTCCTTGAAGATGTACGTCACCATAATTAAGGCGATCGTTCCATTGAATTTCCGCGATCGCTTCGACATCCTGGAGATACATCACTAAGCGTTCCAAACCATAAGTAATTTCGATCGACACCGGACGACAATCAATTCCCCCGCATTGTTGGAAATAGGTGAATTGGGTAATCTCCATCCCATCTAACCACACTTCCCAACCCACACCCCACGCACCGAGAGTAGGGGCTTCCCAGTTATCTTCCACAAACCGGATATCGTGATCTTCAGGGTGAATCCCTAATGCTCTCAAGGAATCTAAATACACTTCTTGAATATTATCTGGCGATGGCTTGATCAATACTTGGTACTGATAATAATGCTGGAAACGATTGGGATTCTCGCCATAACGCCCGTCAGTCGGTCGTCGCGACGGTTCTACATAAGCCACTGACCAGGGTTCCGGGCCAATCGCCCTTAAAAAAGTATGGGGATTCATTGTCCCCGCTCCCTTTTCCGTATCGTAGGGCTGCACGATCAAACAGCCGCGATCGCCCCAAAACTGATTCAACGTTGCGATCGCAGATTGGAAGTTGACAAACACTTTCTCTATATATCCCTAAAAATACAAAACTCATTCTGACAGATTTCACCCCCTCACCCCCATCTACTTCCTCCAAACTACTTCTCTAGAAAGAAAATTAAAAAAATTTTGAGCGCTCAAACCCATATTGCAGGGCGATCGCAAAGCTTTTCCCATAGTTTCCCAAATTTTTTTCAACAAAAAGGTTGACAGTCCCGAATAAAGTGGATATAGTAGTAAATGCGCGGTTGAG
>JAWQFT010000040.1:0-36105 GCA_035968055.1 Jaaginema sp. PMC 1080.18
ATCAGTGACTAAGGGGCAGTGGGCATTGGGCAGTAGGCATTGGGGGGAGGGATTTGGGGATGTTAGCGAACAACCAACAACCAACAACCAACAACCAACAACTAAGCCGGATTATCAGCAACTGATTCTGTTGTAGATGCTTGCATTTTGTCGCGTTTGCGCTTTTTGGCGTAAAGATGAATACTGGCTGCCATAACGATAACCAAACCGATTAACAACCAGCTTGTTAAATCTGTCGGCAGGCTATTTTTGAACACGGCTAACATGACAATGGTTACCAGTAGCAGGGTTGGGGCTTCGTTGAGGGCGCGAAATTGCTGTCCTGTCCACTGACAGTCATCGGCTGCCAGTTTTTTCATGATGCGACGGCAATAAAAGTGATAAAGCAGTAAGAGTCCGACTAAACCCAGTTTGGCGTGTAACCAAGGGCTTTTGAGGACTCCGGGTTCGGTGGAAATTAAGCCAATTGCCATTACGACGGTAACAATCATCCCTGGGGTGGTAATAATCCCGTAGAGACGCTTTTCCATGATTTCGTATTGATTTTTGAGAATGCTTTGGGCAGGTTCGGGTTGGGTTGCGGCTTCGGCGTGATAGACGAACAGACGCACTAAGTAGAATAATCCGGCAAACCAAACGACTACGCCAATAATGTGAAATGCTTTAAACCAGTAATAAGCCATTTGCTCTTAGTTTTGGAAAAAATATCTTAACCAAAGTTGAGTGTAAGAGCTTCGGCATGGTATGGGTGAGCGATCGCGCCAGAAAGTTTAATATTTTTAACAAAATGTTGGTTAATAAGTGCGTTCGAGGGGGAGTTCTTTGACTGAACCGTCGGGGAGGTGAATCTGAATGCGTTTATCGTTCCCGGTGTAAATAGAATCCTCGTATCTTACGGTTTTTGTGGTAATGACTTGCGCCCAGTTTCCGGTTTTTTCTTGGACTTTGAGGTTATACACTAAGGTATCGATTGCCTGGGTTTGAGCAACGAGGTCTAAACTCACTTCGTAGCCGGGATGGGGAAGTTGGACTTGGCCTTTGATGTGTAGGGAAGGGGTGTCAATCCCTGGCATAAAATTCGCCCAAGCTGTCCAATCTGAGGTGGTGAGAATTACTGAAGCAGGGGTTGGGGAGGTAACTAGGGGAGAAACAACGGGAGTCGGTTCTTCTGAGGCAGAAGTTCCGGGTTCTACGGTACTACAAGAGGCGATCGCCCCGAAGAGGAGAGATAATAAGCTCAGGGTCAAGAAGCGACGCAATATGAGGGTGTCTGTCATAACGTTGGGGAATAGAAAGGATTTAGGGAATAGTGGTAGAGCAGCACCCGGTATTTTTGAGGGTAAACAAGTGTCGGGGTAGAAATATCCAGAAAATTAGTTCTAGATTTATAGGATGTCGCGATCGCCCCTTTGTTGTCATCTTCTCAGGGAAGCAAACTTGCTCAGAATCCCTGTCTACCCTCTATCTTTCGAGTCAAAAAAAACCGCAATTTCCCGAACCGCGTCAGGAAAAATTGCGATCGAACGGCTGAATTCCGGGGCTGTCACCAAAGCCCCATTAGTTCGCTACTTTTTCTTTGAACTGTTTTCCGGGGCTAAATGCTGGTACAACTTTTTCGGGGATGTGCATGGGTTCGCCAGTTTTGGGGTTGCGTCCTTCTCGTGCTTTGCGTTCGCGGGGTTCAAAAGTGCCAAAGCCCACTAAGGTGACTTTATCGCCTGCGGCAACTGCGTCTTGGATTGACTCCAAAATCGCTGATATGATTGAATCTGCTTGCTTTTTGGTAATATTGTCCAAGTTGCTAACTACTGCGTCTACTAATTCTGCTTTATTCATGCTTATCTCCTGTTATTTTTCAATCTGTTATCTACTTTGTGCAATCGGGTTGAGATTGCGATCGCCTAGCCCAACGTTTTATCTGGGTTTCAAGCTCCACGAAAGCACGAAAAACTCATAAACTGCAACCAATTGAGGAAAACTTGTAACTTATTTTCAAAATTGACCGAGTTAGACGGGTTATCCGTCGCGCAATTGTCCAAAATACCCATGCTACTTTTTTTGGCGTAACTATCCTGTTATGGATTTTTCTCGACCGAGCCAACAGCTTACTGTAAATGACCTACAAGTGTGCGTTTGTCGCGATCGCGAGGTTTTAGCCCAAACGGCGGCTCAACAAGCCCGCGATCGCCTTCTCCGTGCCGTAGCGCAAAGGGGAGAAGCAGCCCTCGTCCTGGCAACAGGCAATTCTCAAAAAGACTTACTCGCTGCCTTGATTCAAGACTCTACCCTAGATTGGTCGAAGATTACTTTATTCCATCTTGACGAATTTCTCGGTATTGGGGCGGATTGTCCCGGTAGTTTCCGTTTTTACCTGCGAGATCGCGTTATGTCCCACATAACACCCCGCAACTTCCATTTTCTACAAGGAGATACGGATAATCCCGTACAAGAATGCGATCGCTACACCGCCCTCCTCCAAGCCCAACCCCTCGATCTCGCTTTTCTCGGTATTGGTGATAATGGCCACTTGGCTTTCAATGAACCCCACGCGGCTAATTTTGACGATGAGCCTTGGGTTAAAGTTGTTCAACTTGCTACTACCACCCGCCAACAACAACTCGGTAGCAGCACCTTTCCCAATCTCGAAGCTGTCCCCTCGGCAGCCCTCACCCTTACTTTTGCCGCCCTCCGTGCCACCCAGACGCTAATTTGTTTAGCTCCAGGGTCAAAAAAGGCAAAAATTGTGAATCGGACTCTTTCTAGCCCTATTTTTCCCGATTGGCCAGCTTCTTATCTCCGTTTACTTCCCCAAGCAACTCTGTATGTAGATCGAGAAAGCTATGGCGATTTTGTCAGGGAATAAAGAAAGGGGGAGGAGGGGGCAGCAAAGAACTGTACAACAAGTGCGCCATTAGTGACCAAGTTGTAACGATATGGGCGTATTGGAGTTTATACTCCTGCTAGAATCTCCCTATGACGCGAGAATCCCTGACTGTTTACGGCGGGGAGTTGTCAAATCTTCGTTTATCCTGGTAGTAATCATAATTTTGTTCCTCGTCCTTTTAACCAATAACCAATAACAAACACCCCATAACAAACAATCAATAACTAATAACAAATCAAGAATCTTCTCTAATGCAAAACTTCCGTAATTACTACGAAATTTTAGAAGTTAATCGCGATGCTTCTCCTGGGGAAATTAAACAAGCGTATCGTCGATTAGCGCGACGCTATCATCCTGACTTGAATCCGGGGGATAAAGGGGCGGAGGAGCAATTTAAAACCATTGGGGAAGCTTACGATGTGTTGTCTGATGAAAATAAGCGATCGCAATACGATCAATTTAGTCACTTTTGGCAGCAAAATGGTTTTCGTAAAACTGCCAAAGCGCGATCGCGTTCTAACCCATCTACAGCCGTCGATTACAGCGAGTATCGCGACTTTAACCGCTTTGTCGATCAACTCCTAAATCGTCCGGGGGAAATCCCGCGTCCCCAAGGCAAAAGCGTCCGCGTTAACAACAATAGTCAAGCCTACCGACCCGGAACTCGCAAGACCTATGCTCCAGGTAATCCCTCTCGCACAACCGTCAAACGAGAACGTCCTAGAGATATTGAAGCCAGACTGACTTTGCCCCTAGAAAAGGCGTATATTGGCGGTAGAGAGCGTATTCGTTTGGAAGATGGGCGATCGCTCGAAGTGGAAATGCCCCAAGGTACAATTGACGGTCAGCGCATTCGTCTCAAGGGTCAAGGAATTGAGGGGGGCGATCTCTATCTCAAAATTACCGTCGAACCCCACCCGATTTTTGAGTTACAAGGAATTGATGTTTTCTGTCGCGTTCCCCTTACCCCCACCGAAGCGATTTTGGGAGGGGCTGTCGAAGTCCCCACAATTGACGGTTTAGTTCGCATTAATGTCCCCCCAGGAGTCAAGCCAGGTCAGCGTTTGCGTTTGGCAGAGAAGGGTTTTCCCCAAGGTGAAACCAGAGGGGATCAACTGGTCGAAATTGCAATCGCAATTCCTCCCATTGTTAGCGATGAGGAAAAGGAATTATACGAAAAGCTACGAGGTCTAGAAACGTTTAATCCCCGCAGTGCGATGTATTGATCTTGGTTATGAGCGATTAAGGGACAATCAACTGCCCAAAACTAAAGTTTCTGACATCTTTGGAGGGGCAAAATACCCACTCCCCCCGACTGCCGACTGCCGATTGCCGACTGCCCAAAACTACTGCCCCTTAATCGCTGATGACTGAAAAAGCCCCTCGTCAACTTGCCTTACTCGCACTCCAAGACATTCAGCAAAAAGGGGCTTATACCGATATTGCCCTCGATCGCGTTTTGCGGAGCAGTCACCTCGAACCCCGCGATCGCGCTTTGGTGACAGAATTAGTGTATGGTATCGTTCGTCGCCAGCGATCGCTCGATGCTTTAATCGACCAACTGGCCAAGAAAAAAGCCCGACAACAACCCCCAGTATTACGGGGGATTTTGTGGTTGGGGTTGTATCAGTTGCGCTATCTCGACCAAATTCCGGCGGCGGCAGCAGTCCATACGAGCGTGGAATTGGCACAAAACAATCGCTTGGGCAAGTTAAAGGGTGTAGTTAATGGGATATTGCGCCAATATATCCGTTTAGCAGAGAAACAGAGCGATCCGTTACTGTTAACGCAGAATCCGGTATCGCGGGTGGGGACGCTACACAGTTTTCCCGATTGGATGGTGCAGACTTGGGTGGATAATTATGGCGTTGAGGAGACGGCGCAACTGTGCGATTGGTTCAATCAGCCGCCTCATCTCGATCTACGGGTAAACCCCCTTAAATGTTCTGTGGAAGACGTAGAACGAGCATTACACGCCCAAAATATCCCGGCGACTCGTATACCGTTTTGTCCCCAAGGATTGCGCTTAGAGGTGGGTTCTGGGGCGATTCAGGGTTTGCCGGGTTTTGCGGAAGGGTGGTGGACGGTACAGGATGCCAGCGCTCAGTTAGTGACGCATTTGCTCGATCCGCAGCCGGGGGAGAAGATTTGGGATGTTTGCGCTGCTCCGGGGGGAAAAACGACTCATATTGCTGAGTTAATGGGCGATCGCGGTTGGGTTTTGGCGAGCGATCGCGATCGGAAACGGTTGCGGAAAATCAGCCAAAATGCTCAACGCCTACAGTTACAGTCGATTCACACTGAAGCTGGGGACAGTCGCAGTTTAGCCGTTGGTTTGGTGGATCGGGTGTTGGTGGATGCTCCTTGTTCGGGGTTGGGGACGCTACATCGCCATCCCGATATTCGCTGGCGACAAAATCCGACGAAAATTGCGGAGTTGGTGCAGTTACAAAGGGAATTGTTAACCCAATCTGCACAAAAAGTCAAAGCAAATGGTATCCTGATATACTCTACTTGTACATTGAATGCAGCAGAAAATGAAGAAGTTGTGAAGTTTCTGCTGAAACAGCAACCGGATTGGCAAATTTGTGCTGCATCTGAAGGGGCATCTTCAATTCCCGGTTTGACAGCGGCGGGTTGGTACAATATCCTACCGCATCGTCACGATATGGATGGTTTTTTTATGGTGAAATTACAGCGTTGTCCGGTTGGGGAGAGTGGCTGTATTGTCGGGGAATGAGGCTGTTTTGTAATAACTTGATTTTTCGGTTTTATTTATAGGTTTAAAAAGAGAAAGTCGCTGTTTAAATTAACTTTATTAAGAAATTGTAAAGAACAATTAAATCTTGTATACTTGGAGATATTTCTAAAATCAGCATTAGCTGACATTGTGAATTTTTCTGAAAACTTGAAGTATTTGCAATAGCCAGAGTATAAGCTTTGTCTATAATCAAATACAGCATGAATATTGGAGAGAATAGACTTAAACTTGGATACAACATAGAGCTTTCAGCATAATGCGACTCGTCAATCTTCATAAGATACCGCCCCAACAGCCAACTTACAAAATTTTGTCCTGAAGTGACTCGAAGGGAGTTTTACTAAAAAATTGAGGAAGTCATTAGTTAAGTAAAGCTGATGAATTTCAAAGATATAAACCATTGGGCTGTTAGATATGGAACTCAAAACCACTCGCTCCGATCGGAATCAGTTAGCATCAAACCCGCGGTCGCCCAAAAACGGTCATGAGAAAAAGCATTGTCAACAATATTGCTATTCTCACCAAACTCGGATGGATTGGGATCGCGTTATTGCGCGAGTGGCATTGCAAATTCACCAATCTTTGCATTTAGAAGAAGTTTTACATACTACGGCGACTGCCGTTCAAGAATTGTTAAATTGCGATCGCGTTTTGTTGTATCGTTTTACTCCCAATTGGCAAGGGGAAGTGGCGGTTGAAGCAGTAGCAGATGCTCAATGGTTAGTGGGCGATCGCAATCTGCACGATCCTTGTTTTTTAAAAGTTGGTATTGAGAATTATCAAAAAGGTTGGTATCGCGCGATCGCCGATATTAATCAAGAAAATTTGAATACTTGTTACGCGAACTTTCTCCAAAAACTCGATGTAATTGCCAACTTAGTTGTCCCGATCTTGCATGAATCTCGGTTGTGGGGATTATTAATTGCTCATCATTGTACAAGTCCTCGACCGTGGCAAAATGAAGAAATCGAAGCCCTGCAAATCCTAGCTCTAGAAGTAGGAATTGCCGTTCATCAAGCCGCTTTAGTTCGGCAACTACAACAAGCCCAAAAAGCCTTAGAAGCCAAAGTTGAAGTTCAAGCGACTGAACTACAAAATACCCAAAAACAACTATTAGATGTTAATCGCGATCGCCAGCGTACCGCAGCAACAATCGCTCATCACGAAAATCAAATTGAAGACTTTTTTAGTTTTTTCAATCACGCGAACGAGTTAATTCAGAGTATTGCCCTTCCTGACGGTAACTATCTTTTTGTCAATCGGGCTTGGTTGAAGCGTTTGGGTTATCCCCCGGAAGTCGTGCATACCCTCACGATTTTCGACTTAATTGCTGAAGACGATCGCGATTATTGGCAAGATATTCTCCAAAAACTACAAGCAGGAGAAATCGAAACCCTCGACCACCTCGAAACCACTTTTAACAGCCGCGAGGGAGAGCAAATCCGCTTAGAAGGCAGTCTCAATGTGCGTTTAGAGAAAGGCCAACCCGTCGCTGCACGCATTATACTGCGGGATGTGACTCAGCAACGACAAGCCGAACGCCAACTGCAAGAAAAAGCCAAAATTCTCAAGATTTTCTACGATGCTTCCCCCTTACTTCTGGGAGTCGTTGAAATTGCCGATGACGATATTCTGCATTTATCTCACAATGCTGCCACGAGCGACTTTTTCGGGATAAAGCCGGAAAATTTAAAAGGAAAATGGGCGAGTGAAATTGGCGTTTCTGCCGAACAGATTACCTTGTGGTATGACTACTATTGTCGCAGTCAAACCGAGCAGCGAACCATTCATTTTGACTACGAACATCTTGCTCCTGAAGGCAGTCGTTGGTTTTTGGTGGCGGTGAATTATCTGGGGATTGGTGAAAGTGGGCGATCGCAATTTTCCTACATTGTCCAAGACATCAGCGATCGCAAACTTGCCCAAATCAACCAAGAACGAGTTAAGCAAGTCGATCGCGAACTTTATCTCCTCGAACACATTTTAGATGTATCCCTCGCGGGGTATTGGGATTGGGATATCCAAGGCGATCGCCAATATCTCAGCCCCGGCTTTAAGCAAATGTTCGGCTATACAGATAGCGAACTCCCCAACAGTCCCGAATCCTGGCAAAGACTGATTTTCCCTGAAGACTTACCCAAAGTTATGTCTTCTTTTGAGCAGCACGTCCAAAGCCACGGCAAACACCCTCATTACAACGAAGTCCGCTATCACCATAAAGACGGTTCAACGGTTTGGGTGATTTGTACCGGGAAAGTCATTGAATGGGACGAGCAAAATCAACCCCTCCGCATGGTAGGTTGTCACATTGATATTACCAATATGGTGAAAATGCGATCGGCACTGCAAGCCTCGGAAATGCAGTTGAGTAGCGTTTTGAATAGTTCCATTGATGGTATTATGGCGTTTGCGGCAGTCCGAAACGACCAAAACCAAATTACTGACTTTGAATGGTTGCTGAGTAACCCGAAAGCTGGTGAAATTGTCGGTTACAACCCCGAAGCCTTAATTGGTCAACATCTCCTCGAATTAATGCCGGGAAACCGCGAAGATGGTTTATTTGACCTCTATGTCAAAGTCGTCGAAACTGGACAAACGACCGAGCGGGAGTTTCACTACAATCACGAAGGCATTGATTGTTGGTTTGAAAGCGTGGTGGTTAAATTGGGGGATGGTTTTGTGGTGACGTTCCGCAATATGACAGCAGTCAAGGAATCGCAACAAAAACTGCAAAAAGCCAACCGAGAACTTGGCAGTAGTATTGTGAATTTACGTCAGCGCAATACCGAAATGTTACTTTTGGGGGAAATTAGTAACTTTTTACAAGCTTGTCTTTCGATTGAAGAAGCTTGTCAAACGATCGCAAGTTTGATTAGTCCCTTGTTTCCTCATTGTGCTGGGGCAATTTTTCTGACTCGTGCCTCTCGCAATCGCCTCGATCGCATTGTGGCTTGGGGAGGAGAATGTCATTCCCAAGATAGCTTTTATCCCCAGGATTGTTGGGCGTTGCGACGGGGACAAACCCACTTGGTGGATGTCGAACGCAGGGGGTTGCGCTGTCAGCACAGTCATCATCCCGTAGAGGATGAAGCGGATTACACCCTTTGTATTCCGATGATCGCTCAAGGAGAAACTCTGGGCTTGTTTTATCTGAGTTCGAGGGTAGCAACAGCTTTTTCTCCCGAACGCAAACGCCTCGCGCAAACTGTATCCGAGCAAATTGGCTTGGCGATCGCGAACCTGCATCTGCGGGAAACTTTACATTACCAAAGTACCCGCGATCCCTTGACGGGATTATTTAACCGTCGCTACCTCGAAGAATATCTACAACAAGAGCTCGAACGTAGCAAACGCAACAATCAAGAAATTGCCGTTATTATGATCGATATTGACCATTTTAAGCGGGTTAATGATACTTACGGTCACGATGCCGGGGATTATATCCTGCAAGTGGTTTGTAACGTCATTAAAAAGCGTTTACGGTCGTCGGATGTGGCTTGTCGGTATGGGGGAGAAGAAATTTTAATTGTCTTGCCAGAATCGTCTCTGACGACTGCCAGCGATCGGGCTGAAACGATACGAAGTTTGATTAGCAGTCAAACGATCCGCTACGATAATTTGGCGATCGAACCGATTACGGCTTCTTTTGGGGTAGCGACATTCCCCATTCACGGGAACAGTTCTCAGATGTTGATTCAGTCGGCAGATCGGGCTTTGTATGAAGCGAAGGCTCAAGGACGCGATCGCGTGGTAATTGCCGAGGACTCAATGGTTTAACAACTGCTGGGTTTGGGCGATCGCGATATCGACGGCTGCTGAAACTGCCTCTAAATGGGAGGTTGGCAAAATTCCCACTGTTAATCCTCTCTGGGATTTTGCCCCGCGACTGGCAGCATCCATTACTCCGCAGTTTCTCCAAGTCCCATCACGCCGATCGCAATTTTTGGCATCTACAACCTATTCTGGATAAGATACAGCGCAATATTCAGAGATTTGGTTGAGTTTTTCGGGTGTTTCTCCGCCTGAGTTCAGTTGTAGCCCTAATTCAACAAATTCTTGGAGGGAGTAATTGGCTTGGAATTCGTCCAGCATACAGCGACAAAAAGGTTGCAAAGCTGCCCCTTCTGTATTCGTACAGATGGACATCCATTGGCTTTGTACAAAGTCCGGATAAGGCGTACCGCGATCGCCATTCAATGATTCTAAATCCGGCATTTCTTGGGCGATTGTAGCACCGGGAAGGGCAGTCGCGACTAACATACCAATACCTACAGCCCAAAGGCGATGAGGAGCAAATTGCATATCAGTTAAACGGAATTCAAATTATTCCCTGATAGTGTAACGTGGATTTTCCCAAACGGCCTTAAAATTAACTTCAAAACAAATTTTAGCGGGCAATTAACGGCAACAAAATCGAAAAAGTTGTACCTTGGTCGAGACGCGATCGCAACTTGATTTCGCCATGATGTTTTTGCGTCACAATTTCATAGCTAATTGCCAAACCCAAACCCGTTCCTTTTCCTCTGGGTTTAGTCGTGAAAAATTCCTCAAAAATTTTGGTTTGTAACTCAGGGGGAATGCCCGCTCCATTATCCGCAATAATGATAGCAATTCCTCCTGCTTGGCCATAATCGGCTAACTGTCGCGTTGTTACTTCTAAACAAGGTTGATAAGTATTATCTGCTTTTTCTTGTCTTTCTTGTAAAGCATCCAACGCATTGGCCAAAAAATTCATAATCGCTTGACTCAGCAACCCAGCATAACATCTCAAAGGTGGTAAATCTTGATAATCCTTTTTAACCGTAATTCCTTGTTTAATTTGATTATTTAAAATCAACAAGGTACTGTCGATACAATCATGCACATTGATTTCTTGTAACTTTTTATCATCGACTCGCGAGAAGTTACGCAAACTCGTCACAATTTGCGTCATGCGTTCGGAACTGACTTTCATGCTTTCAAGTAAGCGCGGTGCGTCTTCAAGGATGAAATCTAATTCGATATCGGTTTCTAAATCTCGAATAACTGCCGATTTTTGCGGTAATTCTTCTTGATAAGCCGTTAGTAATTCCACTAAATTATCGTAGTATTCCTGTAAAAAATTAACATTTCCGCGTAAGGCAGTCACTGGATTGCGAATTTCGTGAGCAACTCCTGCTACGGTTTTTCCTAAACTTGCCATTTTTTCAGTTTGGACGCGATGAGCGTGAGTTTTTTCGTCTAATAATTTAGCCGTGAGTTCGTGAATTTTTGATTGAGCCGTGAGGAGTTGGTGAGTATCAATTGTGCGATACTGATGGGGTTCAATTTCGATAATAATAGGGTCGTAAAGTGCTTTGGGAGAACGTTGGAGCGATCGCTGACTAGCAACCATAATTGAAGTATCGGGAGAAAAGATCAAAACTTCAGCTTTGGTAAAGTTATACAGGGTATTCAAAGGACGTTTGTAGAACAACTCAATGCTATAGGGACGGCTCATGTGTTCCCAAAAACGTTGCCGAGAAATCATACCTCGGAATTCTCCATTTTCTATTAAAATAACCCCAGGAAGAGTGGTATTTTCTTCAAAGTGGCGAGCGACTTCTATACCCAATGCCGAAACTTCGACCTGAAAATCATACAGAAATAAGTCTTTTAAAGTTGATTCTAGGGTTAAGTTCTCTAAATGTAAAATTGGTAAGGGGGGTTGAGAGGCGGGATAATTTTGCAATTCAATCATGGGGATGATAAGAAGGTAGCGTACCGTTATAGCAAGGTTTATTTTTTTTACTGTATAGTATCAGACAAATCAAACTCATTAC
Source organism: Jaaginema sp. PMC 1080.18 (assembly GCA_035968055.1). Taxonomy (GTDB): domain Bacteria; phylum Cyanobacteriota; class Cyanobacteriia; order Cyanobacteriales; family Spirulinaceae; genus Jaaginema. Next base: position 11,447 of record JAWQFT010000040.1, read on the forward strand.
CATCTAAAATAACAATTTTTTCTCGCAACACGATCTGCCAACATTTAGTATTTGAGAAAGTTAAATTAGGCTTATTGTTCTTAATTTGGATTTAATTTTTATTTACTTTCTATTAACTTTTTAGTGCCTTGTTAATTTCGCCTGGCAAGCTTATCCTAAACTGACGTTAAGTAAGATGTGGTAACTAAATTTGGTATCAATATAAAAATAGGGCTTCGCTCTAGAAACCCTAAATTCCAATTCAATAATATTCCGAACAGTTAGCTTACTTTAAATCTAATAATCCTTGTTCTTTTAATTTAGGATTAAAGCGAATTTCGACAGTTGAACCCCGTTGTTTCAATTGCGCTAGAATTTCTGCTTCGTAGCGACGCGCAATATTTTTGAGTAGTTTAGATTTCCCCAAATCATCGCTTTGTGCGTAAGCTTGGCGATCGCCTTCTGTCATTGTGAGTTTAGCATCAATGGGGTCGAGCCAGAGAGCGCGATCGCCATCATTCCCCGGTGGTGTTGTTTGGTTTTCCGCAATCCAAGCGGTTTGTATATCTTGAAGCAGAGTGCGACTGGGACGAGTAATGGTTTGCACTTTCAGCCAATAACATTGCTGGGGTTGACGAACTAAATGTTGTTTGAGACTCGCAGAAATGTTGCGAGAATAGTTTACCAATTGAAGGACGCGATCGCGATCGAAAATGCCATAAACTCCGATCTTACCGTCCCAAAGATCGGGAATTTGACCGTTATTGTCTAAATAAGGCGTAAACTCTAAATCAGCTAAAGTGGAAAAATCCGTAGAAGTCGGCATAATAAATTATCGAAATGAGAGCAAATTTGTAGCTATTTTTTCAGGGGCGATCGCGTTAATTTTCAGTCAAAGAATGCAAGTGATAAACCCCACACAACCGACTCGGTTTAAAAATTTTCGCTTGGAACATAAAGTTCGGAGGCACATTAATAATAACGTAGTCAGGGTTTTGATAATATTGCTCAAAGGCTTGAGGCATTCCTTTCGGAGTATTAACGCTATAAGGAACGGGTTGAAAAAGTAATTCTGTAAATTCTAACTTTTTCTGAGGAAACTGTGCTTGCAGTTGTTGTAAAAACCCTTCACTTTTGAGAAGATCGAACAAACAGTTTTGAGCAGCCGCATCGAGACTGAAACTACCATCAAACTGTTCGATAATTTTAATTTTCATAACTTGAGATAGATGACATCTTCGGATTATCTTAAGTAACCATGCCGATCGTACCGGAAGTCATCCAGAATACTCTAGGGGATGGGGTTTGTTTGTAATATTCTTTAATACTTTTTTTAGATACAGATTGTTAAAAAATCAAGTCAAATCAATTATGATGGTAGACACTTACAGATATATTGAAAAATATTAACTGTATTATCTCAACTTTAAGTTGATTGTAAGGAAAGATTGATGATGCCAATGATTGAGTTATCCTCAGTGTGGGAATTTTCTCGCCAGAACTGCGTGGCTATCTGTGCGTTTCTCGTCCCTGCGAATGTTTTAGTGACGCTATACACCTTATTTTTATTCTTCTGGAAGCGTCCTTTTAGGCAAATCCAGCTTTCAGTGGGGATTGCTGGGATTTTCGCGATCGCGATGATGGTTCATGTTGCCACTTGGTTTGCTATTGGAGTCGTCACACCCATCACCTTTATCTTAATCAGCTTGGCTGGCTTGTGTCTGAGTGTTAATGGTATCGCTTTAGTCGGATTTTATCCTTATCACCGACATTATGCCTCGCAATGGGCAACAAACTTTCGTCACACCGTTTATCAATATCTTCACAATTAGCAACTTTTAGCGGGTAGCAGAACCCTGAGAAATGTCAGGATGACCGAGATCGGGGACTTCAAATGGCTCAAAAGTGGGAGTATCGGTAAAAGTTGCCTGATTTTTAAACAACAAATGGTGGGTTGTGGGAAACCAAGGTAATGCGAGGACTAAACTCGATAAACCGAGTATCAAAATAAGGCGTTTTTTCATTGTCTTAGGGTATTCCCAAGTCACTGTAGTTGTAGACAAAAGTTGAGATTGGCAACCAGAAAGAGGAGAAGTTTGCATAATTGTTTTAGACAATGGCAAGAGTACCTTTGTGGATAGCATCGTGCAGTTGGTCTAATAAAACCCGTTCGCGATCGCCCACAATGAAATCGCTGTCAGCGACAGTAAGCAGCAATTGACGATCTAACACCGAAATACGGTTAAATGCCCAGATTTGATGAATAATTTGTTCGAGGGTAAGGGGATTAGACCATTCCATTGCGGTTTGTCGGTTGAGACAATTGAACGCTACATATCTAATATCTAGGAAAATGCCTGTAGCCACCGCGATCTCGTCCCTTACCTTGCTCCGATCTTCATCAGACGGCAAACGTGACGAAATCGCCGCTAAAACGGCGATCTCGCGATGAAAGGGAAGTGACTTGTATCACCTTAAATTTTGCAGAAAGAGAAAGAATTAGCCGCGCGACGTTAATCTTTCTCTGGCTTGACTGGGGGAGTCGCGATCGCCTCCGTCTCCGTATTTTCTACAGAGGGTGTTTCGGGAGTCGGTGTAGGAGTCGCTTCCGGTTGGGGTGTTGGTACAGGGGTGTTGCTCGGTTCGGGAGTCGGACGAGTCGGGGGTTGGGGGTTATTCTCCGGCTGGGGTGCGGGAGTGGGACGTTGTTCCGGTTGGGGAGTCGGTGCGGGACGTTGTTCCGGTTTGGGTGCAGGAGTAGGAGTCGGTGCAGGACGCTGTTCCGGTTGGGGAGTTGGTGCAGGACGCTGGTTATTTTCCGGTTGGGGAGTTGGTGCAGGACGCTCGTTGTTTGTGGGGGGTGTTTGAGTCTCAGGAGAAGGACTTTGAGCCGTACAGACTTCGGGATTATAACGGAAATTCACCGTCACATAATAAGGCGTAGCGCCACCTTTAGGCGCAAAATTAGTACCACTCACTTGAGATTGAGCGACTTGATTCAAGAGGGCATTCCCCGTACCTTGTATCTGCCTGAGATTGGCGGTGTTGCCACTGGCATCTACCAATACACTGTAAATCGCCGTTCCTTGGGCTTGACTCGCACAAGCCGCCTGGGGATATTGTCCGCCAATACTGGCTCGTTGAATTGTCCCTTGTTGAGTCGCTTGCGACCAGCTTTCAGCATTATCGCTATTTTGATTGTTTTGCTCTCTTTGTTGCTGAATTCGAGCAATGATCGCTTGTTGCTCGCGAATGCGCTCCTCAGCAGTTTGCTCCGGCTGATTTTCCCCTGGAGTTGCATCGGCGATGGTTTTGGGGTCTTTGCTGTTCCCTTCAGTATTATCTACCGTTTCAGTTTCGCCGGGATTGAGGATGCGGGGGTTGCCATCGTGAACGGCGACATCAATCTCGCTTTCGTCGGGATTTTGTTGCAGCGATCGCCGGAAGACTTCTTCAGGAGAAAGGTCTGTACGGACTTGGAAATCCGACGTACCGGATAAACTTCCCATCGGCAAATTCGCAACTCCTGGAATCAAACCGCCAGGAATGCGCCGATTGCCACCTCGATTATTGGGTTGGGCTGGCTGTTGTGCAGCACCATTGCTACGCACTTGCACCTTGTTGGGTGTATTCACCGAGGACGACTTTTGCTCGGCTGAACCTAAGCCAGCGTTGGGTGTAGAAGGCAAAAACGGCACCGATTGCTTATCTTTTGGGGTATTAAAAAAGTCATTACTGCCTAATTTAGTATCCCCAGGGGGTAAAAACTGGGTATTGTTGGGTAAACCCGCAAACGGCATCGGCGGTGGTGGGTCGAGGTTGGGGAGGCGTTGGGCTTGACCGGGAGAGAGTTCCACGACGCTCACATTGCGGCGAATAGGCGCGGGGTCGGGAAAAATGGGTAATACGGGCAATAATGCCCCTAAAGCTGCGTGAACCCCCACAGACCCCAAAATGGCGATCGCGGTGGGTTGACTGGTGTATTTGATAACGGATTTAAACTTATCAGCGTAGGACATGGCACAGAAAGCTTCAGCAAGTGATATTGAAATTTTAGGTCTTATTTTTAATTTTGTATGAGCCGCTTGGCAGTTCGGCTGGGGTTACCAAAATGGAAACGATTTAATCGGAGTTTTGTTCCGATACTGTATTTTGCCAGATTTTAATCGTTGTATCGCTACTGCCGCTAATCAGGGTCGTCGCATCGGCGAAAACTAACGCCATCACTGCCGAGGCATGACTTTTGAGAGTACAGATTTCGCGCCCTGTCGCCAAAGACCAGAGTTTAATTTGCCCATCCCAACTCCCGGTAGCCAGGGTTTGGTTATCGGGACTGACAGCGATCGCGTCTACGGAACCGCCATGACCCATCAGGGTTTGGATTTCGCGACGCTGCTGCCATTGCCAGAGTTTAACGGTTTTGTCGCTACTACCGCTAATTAAAATTTGATTATCGGGGCTGAAAGCGAGGCTGTTCACTGCTCCTAAGTGACCGTTGAGCGTCCCGAATATTTCTCCAGTTTCCATGTGCCAGAGTTTAATGGTTTTATCGTCGCTACTGCTGGCGAGAATTTTACCGTCGGGACTCACGGCTAGATCGGTAATTTTTGTAGACCAATCGGCGTAACCCGTGAGGGTTTGCTGCACAACTCCGGTTTCAATATCCCAGAATTTGATGGTTTTATCGTCGCTACCGCTTGCTAATAATTGACTTTTGGGGCTGAAGGCGATCGCTCGAACAACGCGATCGTGACCTTTGAGGCATCGTAGGGGTTTACCTGTAATACTTTGCCACAGTTGAATCGTGGCATCATCGCGACCGCTGGCAATAATTGTCCCCTCTGGATTGACTGTTACGGTTTTAATGGCGGCGGTATCGTGGGTTTCGAGGACTCGTTTTTCTTGTTGGGTATTGAGTTGCCAGATTTTGAGGGTTTTGTCGTCGCTACCGCTAATTAACAAGTCCCGATTGCGGGTTAGAGCCAAGTCGTTGACGGCTTGACGATGACCCCGTAAGACTTGCTGGCATCGCCAAGGTAAGCTGGTTTGGGATAAGGCGATCGCCGTCTCTGGCATCATTTCAGGAACAGCAACGGCCAATTTCGCTTGCTGAGGTGAATAAGTCGCTTGGGCTTGGAGGCTGGCAATTTCTGTTGCGATATGACCGAATTTCTCTTTGAGAGATTGATAATTGCCTTCGATGGTGGTGAGTTGATGGTTGAGAGGAGTTAGTAATCCCTGGATTTTGGCGATCGCGTCTTGGGCTTCTTGGTGGCTTTGGGCTTGAATTTCGTTGAGTTGCGTCTGGAGGTGTTGGATTTCTTTAGCAAAGGTGGAGGGAAGATTCTGACCGAGATTTTCGACTTGGTTGAGGTGTTGTTCGAGTTGGTCAAACAACTGCTCGAACTGAGACGCGATCGTTTCGTTTTGTTCGCTACTAGACTCTTTGAGTTCGCGGATTTGTTTTTGGGTCAGTTCGTTAAAGTCTTGCCACTGATTTTTGAGTTGACCCAGTTGCAACTTGAGCGGATTGATCGCTTGCTGCATTTGTAAAGTAGATTCGTGTAACTCGGCTTGTTGAGATTGGCTGCGGCTTTCTAGATCGGATAGTTGCGTTGTCAGGGGTTCGAGCATTTGCGACATTTGGTACAGGGTGTGGCGTTGCTGCTGTATCAACGCTTGATATCCCCGCTTGCGGCTATCCAGACTAAATCCGAGGGCAATGGTTAAAGGCACTGCGGCTAAGGCAATTTCTTGAGTCAGTACCGCCGCGATTGTACCGACGATCGAGCCGATGACAGTGACATATTCTGCTGATTCCGACCACTGTTTGGCTTTGATACTGATACTTTTGGGGGTTTCCGGGGCGTTTTCCTTCATAGATTGATTCTGTCTCGAACGGCATTCGGAGGGCGCGAGAGAGTGTTATGGCTAAATTTTAAGTCAACGGTTGGTATTCTGGAGCGGCATAAACTAACGATAACAATACTCCTGTTTGTTCGCTGCCCGTCACCGCCAAATCGCTATGACACAAGTAAATCCGTTCCTTGGCACGAGCGCTCAAATCTTTTAAAATGCGCTCTAAACGGGCTTGATTTTCTTGTTCTTCGTGTTCGGGTAAGCGTAACCCCCCCGACCAATTTTTGAGAAATAAAGGCGCGCCAAATAAAGTCGCTGCACCGCCTCTTTCCCATAAAAAAGACGACGCATCCAGCCAAAAATGCCAGCGATGAGAACGACGAGCAGAGCGGTATTGAAACACCGTGGCTAGGGTAATCGCTCCTTGGCTTTGGGTTTCTCCTAAGCTGAGAAAGCGAGAGGGGTAAGCATTGGCGGTAATTGTACCCGTTCGCAACAGTTGGATAAATTCCGCGATCGCCTGTACCGCAGTTCTGGGGGAGGTTTCGTGTTGGCGCGATCGCCGCTCGACTTCCCAAAAATGTTGAGCCGTTTCCATCAATTCCCGCAAAGCCGAAAGTTGCTCAAAAGGCAAAAAGTTCCCGTTATCTAGAAAATCTTGGATGGCGCGATCGAAGAAATAACTGGGTTTGGGCTGGTTTGCGGCGATGAGTTGATTTTTGGCGATCCAGTCGCGAATGCGGTTGTACATTTGGGTGACTTGACTGCCTAAACGATCCCAGCGATCGAAGGTTTCGACGGGTAACAAGCGACTTCCGGTTTTATGGGTTTGGTAGCAATAATCGGCTAATAAACCCGCCCGTACCGGATCGATAATGGGGTCTAAGCGTCGCTGAGACTGGGAACGACAACTCAACATCACTAACATTTCGGCGACGGCTTCAGGGGGCGAGAAGGACTGCAAACCGGGGTAAATGAGAGTGAGTAGGGTGAGGAGCGATCGCGCTACTGCCGAACTAATCAGGGGGCGTTGTTCGTTGAGGGGTTCGATGGGGATGCCTTGATGAGAGAGAATTTCAATCAGGGTATAGCGGGCAATGGGGTCTAAACCGGGGGCGATAATGGCGATGTCTTGGGGAGCGATTTGCTGGTTGTTAACGGCTTCGACGATTAAATCGGCAGTTTGGCGCAGCAAAGTCGCCCGCGAGGTGGTTTGCAGGGACTGGATGCAGGCAGGTAAGGTGGGAATATAGCCGATTGCGACGGCGGTTTGCACGATCTCGGCTTGGTAAAAGCGGGGAGTTGAGGGTTGTGGCGGTGTAGGAGCGAGATACTGGATTTGACAGCGTTGGCATAAGGTTAGCATGGCTTCGGGATCGGCGTTGAGCATCAAGCGCACTTGCCCGTCTGGGTTGTAGGTAAAGGCCCCGGTTGCGCCGCTATCGAGTAAGGTGGTGAGGAGAGAACGGGCGATCGCGGGATAATCATCGAGATCGTCGCCAAAAACCTCCCGATATCGACGAGTTAGATGATATTGATAGGTTTTGTGAGGCAGTAAGTGTCGCCAATATAGCTCGTAAATAATACCATAAGTTAGAAAACCCCTTTCTAAGCACCATTGTCGCCATTCTAGGAGCTTTTTACCCATACCGTGCCACAAATCGGGGTCATTCTCCCAACCTTGGCCGCTGAGTCCTAAAGCGAGAATGTGGGGGATATCTTCGGTGGGGGTACAACTTGCTCCTGCTAGTTGCAGTAAGTCTAACGCTCGTCGTACCAACCGCCATTCGCTGTGTCCGGCGGGAATGTCGAGATTATCGAGGTGCGATCGCCATAATTTTGTCGCCAGTTCTTGCTCGGTTTCCGGGCGCAAACGCAAGGGAAACTGCGCTTTGAGGTGTAATTGCTCGAAAATGAGCGGCCAAAATAAGATGACTTCCTCAGCAATCAAACCGAGGGGTGTTTTGGAAACAATGGGATAGCGTCCTTGTACCGCCACCATAAAGCGTTGGGTGAGATCGCGACGATTATCGTCATTCGCTGCCAAAACTAAGGTACTGGGGACAAAGGTTGTTCCTTGTTGATGCTGTTGCTGACGACTTTGGCGAAAGGCTTGGACGAGGTGAGTGGTTTTGCCACTGCGCGTCGAACCCATATACCACAGGGGTTGGCTGTCGTGTTGTGTATCTACCATCGGTTGCGGGTTGAATTTGGTATCATACCACATACGATTAGTTTAAGATTTTAACCGCTTCCTGCCCTCACCCTTGTCCACACCGCGACAATAATGAAACTGAAAAAACTCTACAATAGCGCCAAACGTTGGTTTTTTGATACCCCAGAGCGCGCCCTCGACCAAGCGTATCGGGCAGCTTTGATGATTCGGGCGATCGAGGATGAATATTTCAACGGTCAAAAAGTGAGCCGCGATAATAGCGAATATAGTAGCAGTGTTTTTAATTATTGCGAAGCAGAGGTACAAAAAAATCTCAAAACGATTCGTTTGCGCTTGACTGAGTTTAATTCAACGCGAACTTGGGTGGATATTTCGGAAAATAAGCCTATTTATCCGGCGATAGATGCCCCTGAATATGAAGTTGAGTTGCGCGAAAAATCCGCGATCGCTATTGAAAAAATCAACTTTATTGATGAGGTTGTCAATCGCTACAAACCCGTCAAATCTCAAGACAAAACTAACGTTTCTTTAGTGGAACTTTCTCAGCGCGATCGCGTTAACCCCCAAGCGTTACAATCAGCCCGTGCGCGATCGCTCCCTTCCTCCAAAGTTGACCTCAATAAAAACAAAAAAGCAGTAGTCGAACGCAACGGCGAACAAATTAACGTCGAAACAGTTACCGATAAAACAGGCGTTCTCCCCCGTTCGATTCTCAATACTTTTCGCAAACTCAAACGCGAAATCGACCCGACTTCTAGCGATTCTGAAGCTGAAGTTTTGAAGAAATTTCGTCAATCTCGCAATCGCACCGCTATTTCTGTCCGCTTCCTCTTATTACTAATTATTGTCCCGTTATTAACTCATCAATTATCTAAAAATTTCCTGATTATGCCCCTCATTGAAAAATCAGTTTTTCAAGAAACCCAAGAACTAATTTTTCTCAATGAAGATATGCAAGAAGAAGCTTTAATCGAACTCAAAAACTTTGAAGAAGCGCTACATTTCAAAGCCTTATTGGGTTTATCTGCCGAACTAAACAACGAAGAACGAGAAGAAGCCGTCATTGAAAAAGCTGACGAAATTGCCGAACATTACCGTCATCGGGGCGTTGATGCCATTGCCAACGTTTTTGCCGATATTTGTTCTTTGATTGCTTTTACAATTGTGATTTTTCTCAGCCGTCGCGATATTATTATGCTCAAATCTTTCCTCGATGAAATTATCTATGGTTTGAGCGATTCGGCTAAGTCTTTCTTGATTATTCTCTTCACTGATATGTTTGTCGGATTTCACTCTCCCCACGGTTGGGAAGTCATTTTAGAAGGAATATCGCGACACTTTGGCTTGCCCGAAAGCCGCGATTTTAATTTCTTATTTATTGCCACATTTCCAGTAATTCTGGATACAGTTTTGAAATACTGGATTTTCCGCTATCTCAACCGCATTTCGCCTTCAGCCGTGGCAACTTATAAGACGATGAATGAGTAATTGAGTTGTTGGTTATTGTTTTTTTGAGGGGACTAGAAAAACCAATTGAGATTGCCAAGAGAACCAATAATGTTATTGACAAAATGCAAATAATTTGGTACAAAACAAAGCAATTGTTTTCCAAGGTACTGCTTGTTATAACTTTGGTTATACTTCTGTTTTGCGGCCTCGGAAAACTGCCCGCAGCACCAGCCTTTGCTGTGGTTGCTTCTCATCAGGAAGCCCCCGGACAAATCCTTTATAAATCCCGTCATACAATCCGGGATAATAATAGCAACTCTTGGCAATTAATTGTTTTCAAACAAATCCAACCCGGACAAGTCTCCTCAACTTATTTGAGATTAGTTGGCTTTCCGGGGACAGTGGAGTTCAAGCATCCCCATCCTCTCAAAATTACCGTTCAAACTCGCGAGTTTTTAGCTGAAGATGTTTTTGCTCAACAAGCACCTGGCGCTAATATCGGTCAGTATGATATTGCCTCGGTTTTACCCCACTTACAATTAGGCCAAAGGGTAAAACTGGAAATTCCCGTCAATAATGCTTTTCCTCTAAGTTTGGCAGTTCCGGCTGAAATTGTCTGGGAATGGCAAGATATTGCGGCGAAAGGCACAGAAAATTCTTAGCTTTTTTGTTGAATCCAGAAAACCAGACTTTTTGCCTCAACGAGCTTTTTGATACTCCCAATTGCAAGGGGGTAAAATCGCGATCGCGTTTACCCCAAAATCAAAACTTCAAGAAACTTGCAAAATTATGAAGAAAACTCAATATTGAGCGATCGATTAGGAGTTTTAAGGTATCTTTGCTCCAGTACAGTTTCGCAAGTAGCTAGTTTTTGAAATGCCGTTAATGAAAATCTTTTCGGACAACCGTTCATTCTCCCCCAAAATCGCCCAACCCTTTGCCTTTTCGAGTTTACTCCTACTTTTTTGGGCCGCCGTCACACCAGCCCAAACTCAGGAATTACTGCCCGAACCCCATGAAGATGTTACCTTTAAATCCACCCCTGCGATCGCCACTCTCCCCTCCCTTCCCTGTTCCCTAGAAAGCAACGAATCCACAGCCAATTGTCACCAAGAAGCCCAATACCTCAGCCAAGAAGCCCCAGAAGCCAGTACAGACGCAGACGAGCCGATTATTCCTGGGGAGTTTTCCACCTCGATTACCTTTACCACGAATTACAAGTTTCGCGGCATTTCTCAATCCGACAACAAACCCAGTATCCAAGGGACATTTGACTACAGTCTCCCCGTGAGTGAAGAAGTCAGTGTTTATGCCGGAGTTTTTGCCGGAAGTGTCGATCTCAATCCCGGAGATGGTGCAACCGTTGAGATTGATTTTTACGGGGGTGCGGTTTATCAAGCGACAGAAAAACTCTACCTAGATTTTGGCGGTTCTTATTATTTCTATCCCGGTGTAGAAAGCAACCTCAACTACAACTACTTTGAAGCTTATGTCAATGCGGGTTATGACCTAGATGTGGCGCAAGTTACAGCTTCACTTTACTACGCTCCTAACTTTTTTGGCGGCACAGATGACGGTTTGTATTTAGGAGGAGGTGTCGAAGTTCCCCTTCCTGAAAATTTCTTCGCGATGGCTGAGTTTGGACATCAATCTATTAGCAATAATACCCTTTTTGCTGCGCCCGATTATTTCCATTGGGGCTTAGGAGTGGGTTACGTTTTGGGCGATTTTACCCTACTGTTGCAATATCTTGATAGTACCCTCAGTTCTCAAGATTGTTTTGGAGGTCGCGATATTTGCGAGGGTCGTATTGTTTTTAGTATTTCACGATAGTAGAGCGATCGCGGGTGAGTCTATCATGTTATGTCAACAGCAACATTGGTCGCGCCGAGTCGGGTACTACTTCTGTCTTTCTCTTATCGGAGTCTTGAGTTTTGCGGGTGAGGTTGCAGCCTCCACTCTCAAAGTCGGAATTCCGATTCAAGATTCTGAACCTTATATCATTCACCAAGGAGACAAATTTGAAGGAATTGTAGTTGATGTGTGGGAAGATATTGCCGTTCGCCAAAAGATTGAGTACGAATGGGTGCCGCAAACCAACTACAGCGAGGCGCTGAATGCAATTGAGCAGGGGACTTTAGATATTTTTGTTGCTCCGATAAGCATTACCGCCGATCGCTTGCAACAAGTCGATTTTACTGTACCGTTTGATGATGCTCAAGTGACGCTGTTAGTCCCTCAAAAACAACAAAGTTTATGGACTCGACTCCGGCCTTTTTTGGGAATTGCAGCGATTTCTTCGTTGGGGATGTTGGTAATCGCAGTTTTTCTGGTGGGGAATTTGATTTGGTGGTTCGAGCATCGCCAAAATGCCGAGCAATTCCCCGCTCATTATTGGCCGGGAGTGGGAAATGGGATATGGTTTGCGATGGTGACATTAACAACGGTGGGTTATGGCGATCGCGCTCCTATTACCCCCGCAGGACGCTTTATTGCCACCGCTTGGATGCTGGTTACCCTCTTTGCGGTTTCTTCGATTACCGCCGGGTTAACGTCGGCTCTGACTCTTGCTTTATCGGCTCAGTCTCAACCCCGTTTTACGAATGTGGGCAGTTTACGTCAAGCGAAAATTGCTTCGATTCGGGGTTCGGGTAGTTCGAGATGGGTGAGTTACTACGGAGCGAAACTGATTGAAGTAGAAACCCTAGAGGAAGGGGCAGATTTGGTTTTGAGTGGAGAAGCTGAAGCTTTTATTTCCCATCGTTCTAGTTTGAGTTATTATCTCGATCAAAATCCCCAACTCGAACTGATCGTTGCACCCATTACGATCGCCACTGAGTTTTATGGCTTTGCTGTCCCGAAAGGCAGCGACTTACCCGAAACTCTAGGGGTAAGCTTAATGCAACTGCGAGAAGATGGATCGATACAAACCCTTAAGGAGCATTGGTTTTAGCGTCTCAAAATCAGCTTGCGGGTTAGTAGGGAGAGCGCGTCATACGACGATAAATTGATTTTTTGGGGTCTACGGTCGTAATGGCTTCGTCGAGGGGGAGTTGGCGTTGTTGCTTGTGGTAGGTGTTGACTTGGTAAACTTGCCGATTGGTTAAATCTACCCCGGATAACCAACCGCTTTGATGATGATACGCTCCAGTATCTATGTCGAGCCATCCTTGACCTTGGGCTAATTTTCCGGGCATTACTCCGGGAATGGTAAAGGTGATGGTGTGACCTGTGATAATGAGTTTTTTGGGAAAGAAGGGTTCGCTCATATAGTGAAATTCGTTGCGAATCCAACAAAAGTGTTCGGTGGTTTGTTCGACGAGGGGGAGGTCGGGGTGTACTCCGGCATGAACGAGCCAAATGTCGTCTAAGTCGAGGTAGGTGGGAAGGGCTTTGAGCCAGTGGTAGTGGTCGTCGGGAATGCCTCTGTCTCCGTAGCTGTCGAGGGTGGCTTGACCGCCTCCGTAAAGCCAAGCTTGACGGAAGTTGTGGGGAAGGTTGGGCTGTTCGAGGATATTGAGCAGCATTTGTTCGTGATTGCCTAGAATACAGTGGTAGTTACTGTTTTTGACAAATTCGATGACTTGGGCGCTTTTGGGGCCGCGGTCGATCAGGTCACCGACGAGATAGACGCGATCGTTGCTATCGGGGGCGATCGCATCGAGTAATTGCATGAGAGCATCATAGTGACCGTGAATATCTCCGATAAAAATGCGACGTTGACTCATAGTATTCTTCCCTCCGATGCAATGCAGATGACAGAAGGCTGTCGATCTGAATTGGTTTTACTTTATAGCTTTATATATCTAGTGTTCCCTATTTTTTCGCGATTGGCAGAAAGGGATGATGGCGATTTGTCGATTTTTTTCAGGAGGCGATCGCGTTTTTTCACTGGGTAGCTCTCAACAGATAGTACAGCATCAGTTACACTAAACCAGGACGGCGTAAAATTGGGAGCAAAGAGGATTGGTGTCTGGGTTAACAAAGATTAACATTTTACAGCAACCCACGCAGGAGGCTTGGATTGAGCAGGCGATCGCGAACTTGGATGTTATTTTGCTCGATCACTCCCACTGCGAGCGCAAGGCGGCTTCAGGGGCATTAAATCTGATGTTTCGCTATCCTTCTTATCGGGATTTGGTTTATAAACTCACGGCGATCGCTACAGAAGAACTGGAGCATTTTTCCCAGGTGAATCAATGGTTGGAGCGTCGCGGTATCCCCCTCGCACCGTTGAATGCGCCGCCTTATGGAGCAGCATTAAAAGCTCAAGTTCGCCGCCACGAACCCGACCGCTTGTTGGATATGCTGTTGGTTTCTAGTTTAATTGAGGCGCGTTCCCACGAGCGTTTGGGCTTGCTGGCTCAACATTGCCCCGACCCGGAATTGGGGAAGTTTTATCGCGGTTTGATGGCTGCGGAGGCGCGTCATTACGGCGTTTACTGGGTTTTGGCAGATACTTATTGCGATCGCGATCGGGTCAAAACTCGTTTAGAAGAATTGGCGATCGTGGAAAGTGAGATTCTGTCTGTGTTATATCACGAGCCGCGCATTCACAGTTAGGAATAATCTTCGGCAATTTGACCGTAGTCAAGTTTGATCACGCGATCGCCTTGATCGAAATAGCGATCGTCGTGACTAATAGCGAATACTGTTTTACCTTTGGCTCGCAATTCAGGCAATATTTGTGTATAAAATAAGTCTTTGAAATTGGGGTCTTGATCGGCAGCCCATTCGTCGAATAAATAAATCGGACGGTCTTCTAAATAAGCCGTGAGAAGGGCTAATCTTTTGCGTTGTCCTTGGGATAAAGCGAGAGTCGATAAAGAACCATCTTTCAGGGTTACTTTCTGCTCCAGTTGTAGTTTTTTGAGGTATTCTTGGGCTGGAATTTGAGATTTGCGATCGAATCCTAATAATTTTTCAAATAGATAAAAGTCGGAAAAAATAGCAGAAAAGTATTGGCGGTAAGCTTCGCGATTATCTTCTGTAATGGGTTGATTGTCGAGGTAAATTATACCTGCATCGGGGGGATAAAGTCCGGTAATAATTTTGGCAAAAGTTGATTTACCACTGCCATTACCACCAATAATAAATACAATTTTTCCCGGTTCAAAGGTAAGGTTCAGGGGGCCTAGGGTAAACTGAGTGTCATCTTGAGGATTGTAGTAAGTGTGGGTGACGTTTTGGAAGTCTAAGCGTTGCCAATTTTGCGATTTTTGCCAAGAGGGGTCTATATTTTCGGCTTTGTTTTTTAAGGAAAATCCTAAAGTGTTGATTTTTTCTAAAGCGACATTGGCTTTAGCAATTAAGGGGAGTTTATTCACTATATTTTCTAAAGGCCCGACAAGATAGGTAAAGGTTAAAACATAACCGGAAAGGGTCGTGGTGTTAATTTCTAGCCAGTAGGGAAGGATAAATAAAACTAAACCAATGGCAAAAAAGAAGATTAGTTTTCCCCAACTATCGGTAGTGGCAAAAAGTGTCAGTCCTTTAACATTATGACGGCGGTACTGAGTTGCTGTTGGTTGGAGGTTTTTTTCGAGAAAATCTTGGCGGCGTTGAGCGTGTAGTTTTAATTCTTTAATTCCTTCGGTGATGCTGCGAAAATGTTGAAATAGTTGGTCTTGTTCTTCCCTAGCGAGGGCAAGTAAGGAGCGTCCTTTACCAAGAGAAATACGCACGCTAAAAGTCGCGATCGCGGATAATCCGACTACCATTAAAAAGACTTGCCAAGATAACCAGGTAATATATAATAATCCTCCCATAACAATGGCAATATTAATAAAGACAAAAGGCAGCACGAATACAGCATTAGAAATAGTCTGGACATCTTCGGTTAAAGTAGCTAGTAATCGCGGCGATCCTAAAGTTTCTAACTGACTGAGTTCGGCAGCAAGAATTTGGCGACTAAGGCGCATTTGGAGGCGGTAAACGGCATTTTGAGATAAGTGAATTAGCATAACTCTGGCGACAATGCTGGCACATAAAGCTAACAATGCCAAACCGAAAAAAGCCCAGGCGATCGCGGGGGAGGGAGGGATTTTACCTTCTCCCACTAGCCAGCTTATCAACGCAATTAAGCCCGCACTACTTCCTCCACTGACAAATCCCATCGCGATCGCGACAGCCACCATTTGCCAAGAAGATTTGAATAAAAATGCTAATAATTTCATTGAAAGTTAAAGAGAAATAAAAGTGCGATCGCATCTTATACAAATTCAAGTTAGGTCAAATGTCCAATGGCAAGATTTGTCATTTCTCCCAATTTTTCGGCAACTTCAACGCGGTGACATTTATGCCAATCCATTTCAGCACATAAAAGGAGAACGGGTTGAGATTTAGCCAGTTGAGAAATTTCTAACAAATCTGTAGTTGCTTGGTTAGAATCCGGCGAAATCCAATGTTGATTACCCGATATATTGCCTAAACAGGGTTTAGATATATATTGAATACCTTGTGATTTACAAAATTCTGAAAGTTGTTTTCCGTACCATTTACGACTCCAAGCGCGAGGTGTTTTTCTCACATCAATCAAATACTTGATATTGTATTCTTGAAAATATTGTTCGAGTTCGCTGTAGTTTTTTCTATTACCATACCCAAAAGTTAAAATATTAAGATTGTTTTTCATGGTTTCTTTATAAAATCAAAAAAGATTTAACTGCTCATATTGTACCAAAGGTGGGTAAAAGATACCGATAATCATAAAAGTATTTTTGTGATTCTTAAGATTTCCAATGATAAAATATAAATCTTTTTTATTGAGAAAGTAATCAGCTAGTTTTTGTCTAACTTTTTCCAAAGCATTACGTTCTTTTTCTTCTATGCTAAAACCCGATGCTCTTCTTAGGCAATTGCGATAAAGTTGGGAAATCTCCCAATCACTAATAGAGTATTGATGACTAATATCTTCTTTATCAGTAAACTGGTAGTAAAATTTATAGGGAATTTTGTCTAAAGGGAGGGGCTGTTCGAATAAATCTAGTTGATCTAGGACAGCTTGTTGCTGTACTTTCCACTCTCTTTCTGTGGCACGATGAAAATATCGTTCTATGCTTTTAGGTTTAATGATACCTAGTGACTTACCTTGTCTTTGTATATCCTGGGTTGAATCGAATTCTAGATGTAAGACATATTTTTTTATTTCTGCCCAATTATTTTGAGTACTTAATTGACGAACGAATTGTATTGAAGAATCATTAATACGAAAACTTTCCAATCTATAATCTTGTGTATTTTTATCAATTTCAGCGTTTATAATAGACCATCTTTTAAATTTTTGATCGGTTTCTAAATAGCGAAACTTAATCGGGTAGATTCTAATCCATTGTAACGGATTTTCGTCTTCGTCTAATAGTATTCCTGCCGTACAAACAGTTTCTTTATATTTAGTACTAATAGATGGATATGTTTTTGTTGCAATAAGAATTTTTCGATTTTTCATTAAGTTTGTAAAATGTTTATGGTAAATAATAAGAGGAAATATTCGCAATTATAGGCACAAAGCGGTATAACAGAAGAATTGATGATTAAATTATGATATTGAGAGCGGATGTCAAGTTTGCGCGATCGCTACTTTGAATTAATCGACGAAATCACAGACTTAACTTTAAAGGGCAAAATTAGCTCAAAAACCCAAGTTTACAAAAAGCTAGTTGCGGGAATCGAACCTGGGACGGGAGAAATTTTTGAGCGGTGTTTAGCCGAACGGATCGAGAGTACCAAAGGTCAACTTGCGGTAAAGTTGAAAGCAGCGCGAATTCTCCGGTCTTTGGAGATGGTACAGGGAGAATGGGGACGTTGGCAAAAAGAAAATCAACAGCGCGATCGCGTCACCATTACTGTAGAACAAATCCAAAACAGCGAGAATGGCTTGTTAACTGTTTTACAAAGCCTCGATCCCAATCAAAAACAACCCTTTCCTTTTGACCAATTTACCGCTTTAGCAACAGCCCTAGAACAACATAACCAAGCCGAAATTGCGCGAGGAATTACTGAGGGTTTACAGGCATTTGCTACCCTTGAACCGGATTTACTGAGTTGGCTGTACGCAAGCAATAGTAACTTAGGCTTCGGGGGAGGGGATCGGGAAGTGCAACCTTGGGCATTATGGTCGAAAAAGACAGATATTACCGTTATTCAATCTTTTTTAGCTGTTTTGGCGCAAAGGCGATCGCCCCTAGATTGGATGCAGTCTCGTTCTCATCTTGACGTAGCGGCAATTCTGGCATTAGCTGTATTTTTTCAGGGATTACAGCGCAGTTTGGTAAGCTGGTTCGATCGTCAACCCTACGACGCGCAAATTGGGAAGCAACTCTCCAACCGTACTTTACTCACCTTTGCAGCCCTTTGGGGGCAATTGTGGAACGGTTTGCAGCAATCTTCCTATTCTGAACTCACTGAAGCCAGTTTTCAAGTCACGCTACAGTTTTTGCGTTTATTTGCTCGTCGCGAAGATTTCCCGTTGTATGGTGGGATTTTGATTAGTTTGGGGGGAGAGTCCTTACAAGAGGCGTTGAAGTATCTTGATGAGCCTTTGGGACGGTGGGACATCACCCCAGAAAAAGGGCGCTTGTTGACCTTGCTAGGCTACTCTCAGCACGTTTTGGGACGAGACAAACCTGCGGTAAGCTTTCACGAACAAGCCCTAGAAATTGCTAGAGAAACCCAAGATCGAGCTTGCGAAATTGCGAATTTGAATCATATTAGCCGAATTTATGCGACTCGCAAGCAATATCCAGAAGCGGTGAGCTACAGTCAACGAGCTTTAATTTTAGCAAGGGAAGTGGGCGATCGCCTAGGAACAGCCAATGCTTTGGTAAATTTTGGTTACAGCGAGGTGTTGGCTGCAACTCAGTTAGAACGTTTGGATGCTGACAGCCAGGATCGCGCTATTACCTATCTTCAGCAAGGTTTAGAAGTCTCAGAACGTTTGGGCGATCTCAAAACTTTAGGCCTGGCTCATTATAGCTTGGGAGTGGCTTGGGTTCTGCGGGCGATCGCGTCTCCCCAAACCGCAGGCGATCGCGCTCAAGATGCCTTAACTCATCTTATCAAAGCGCTAGAATTAAGCGCTAAAGTTGGCGATATTTACTTACAAGGCTTGACTTACCGCTATCTCGCTGAAGCTTATTACAGCTTATCGATGCTCCAGAATGCGGTGGTTTGCGGCAGTTTGGCGATGTATAGTTTACATCAGATCGAAGCGGTAGAATGGCGACAAGCGGCAGGATTGTTGCTGGTGTTACGGGGAAAATGGGGAGAAGATGCGTCAATCGAAGCGTGGGAAACAGGGCGATCGGAAATCATTAAAGTTATTGGTGTAGATGGTTACGATTATTTACCCCAATTATTGAGAGAATATCAACAAAATGATTTCTGAGTCAGCCATCAATAAATTAGTATTAAACTCTCTATACTAGAAAAAAATAAGTTCAAAGGCATTGAGCATAACTGAGAAATAAGATTGAGTATCTGGGAATGGCATCATGGCTGTGGGGACAAAAGACTACAAAACACGATTAAACGCTGGGAAACGGTGGATTTTGGGGTCTGGGGCGATCGCCTTTGTCGGAATCGGCATTTTCCTGGCTTATACGCGGTTCGGCAATTCTACAACCCAAGAAATCAATGCTAGTTTAATTCCAGTAGAAAGAGGTAGAGTTGCCGAGATTTTGAGTGTAAGCGGTGTTGTGCAACTGGGCAATCAACAAACTCTTAAATCCCCTTTAGAATTAGGAGTTGTGGAGCAAGTAGGGGTACGAGTTAGCGACCCAGTAACTGTGGGACAAACCTTGATGACTTTACGAAACAGTAGCAGACAAACCGCCGTTATCAAACAACAACTCGAAATTCAAAAACAAGAACTCAATTTACTACAGCAACAAGAAGCAGTCCGAGCGGCTCAAGCAAAGTTTAACGCAGCTCGCGATTCGGAGGATACGGAGATTGCCAGCAGTGAAATTGAATTAGAAAAAGCGAAATTGCAGCTACAGCGCGATCGCGAGAAAGTTACCGAAGCTCAAAACGAACTCGTACAACTCCAACAAGAGTTAAACGAGTTAAACACTTTACTCGATCGCGGCTTTATCTCAGCTAACGAGGTGAGAGAGCAAGAAAAAAAGCTAGAACAAGGAAGAGCGAATCGGCGAGATAATCAACTCAAAGTCGAACAACAAAGCCTCGAAATCACCAGATTAGAAGAAAAAATCGCGATCGCCCGCAACCAACCCAAATCAGAACTCATCGACACCGAAAACCAACTCAATACTGCCAAAATTAGCGTCAGAAACGCCGAACGCGACCTCAGTATTGCTCGTTTAGTCCTAAAAGAAGCCCAAGCCCAACAAGCAGAAAGCGCGATCGCGGCTACAATTAACGGTAGTGTCCTCGATCTTGCCGTAAAATCGGGAGATGTAGTCAAAACCGACGATATTCTCCTGACTTTAGGAAATCGCGATCGCGAACAAGTCATCGTCCAACTTTCTCCCCTAGATGCAGCCAAAGTCAAAGTCGGTCAAAGCGCGATCGTTAGTATTATCGGGCCAAATGCCGAAGAATACGCCGCCAAAGTCGAAAATATCGCACAAATTGCTAAAAACAGTAGCGATGATTCCAGTCGCAATAGTCAAACCACAGTAACAGCAATTTTATCCCTCAACACCCCCAGTCGCCAGCTTATTCCTGACAGTTCGGTGAGTGCCGAGATTATTTTAGCCGAACAAACCAACGTCGTTTTTGTCAATACCGAACTCATCCAAAGAGAAGGACAAGAAACTTGGGTCTGGGTACGAAATACTGCGGGAGTCGCCGAAAAACGCCCCGTAACTCTGGGTTTGGAAGGTTTAACAACTGTTGAAATAAAAATGGGTTTAATTGAAGGAGAAACCGTTATTCAACCCACTCCAGACCTCGATCTCAAACCTGGTTTACCCATCTCTCAAAATTCATGAAACCTGTCGATCTACTTCGTTTAACCTGGCAATCTCTCAAAAGCAACCCATTGCGGTCGGGTTTAACGACATTTGGCGTATTTATGGGAGTCGCTGCGGTTAACGCCACCTTACAAGTCAGAGCAATTAGTACCGCCATCATTGAAGCTCAACTCGCTCGTCAAGAAGCCCCTCAAGTAGAAGTTTATCTGTGGTCAGACGATGGTCGTAGTTTGCGTTCAGAGGATATAGAGTGGACTAAACGCCATATTTCAAGACTACAAGCCGTTAGCGGTTCGGCATTCTACGATTACGGAGACGCAACCTACGAAGACGAAACTGTAGAAATTTTTGTTGAAGCCGTGTCTTTCGAGTATTTACTCACATCAGGACGAGAGATCGTTCGAGGTCGTTTTTTTAACCAAGCAGATTTTGAAAACTATCGTCCCGTGGTAATTATTGACCGCTTACTAGCCGAACAACTCAAATTAGGTGAAAATCCGATCGAGAAGCGTATTTTTATCTCAGGTCGGCCTCATTTAGTAATTGGTTTAATGAACACTAAATTGCCAGAGCAAAATGCCGAACCTAAAGGCACAATATTAGTTTCTCTGGCGTTGTACGAAGCTAGTAGTGGTTTTCGCAATATTGATGGCTTAAAACTCCGTCCTAAGCGTTTAGAAGACTTGCTCCAAGTTCAAGACGAAGTGACTAATTTGCTCAAACAACGGTTTCCCCAAGCTAATAGTTGGACAAACAACAACGCCGAAGATATCCTACAACAAAAAGAGACTTTGACCCTGGCCTCGCGGGGTTTGCTGGCTGTAGGGGTTATTGCCCTACTGGTAGCGGGGGTGGGGATTGCCAATATTACCATTGCCTCGGTGATGGAACGTACCCCCGAAATTGGCTTGAGGCGTGCGATCGGGGCAACAAGAGCGTCGGTTATGCTACAGTTTATCCTCGAAGCTGTTTTATTGAGCCTTTTAGGAGGAGGGAGTGCCGCGATCGCCATTGATGCCACAACCCGTGTAGTTGCCAAGCAGTTCGAGTTGCCCTATAACTTTGAAATAACCACCGTGGGTTTATCTTTGGGTGCAGCAATTTGTGTGGGTGTCGGTTCTAGTTTTTTCCCAGCTTTACGCGCGAGTCAACTCGAACCCGTCCAAGCGTTACGCCAGAGAAATTAAGGCATGATACGCAAATGATCTTCTTACTTCAGTTGTTAATTTTTTCTCTATTGCCATGTCCTTGTCGCGGAAAACTCCCCCAAATCCCCAGATTCCTCGGAAACGATCGCGCTTCTCGTTTCTCCAAGCTTGGCCGCCTCAGATGGGAATTGCGATCGCCTGTATCGGTGGGGCTGTAGTTACCACGGCTGCCGCGATTCAATCCACTTCCTCTCTCTCTAAACTGCCAACTCAATCGCCCATCGCACCTCAAGTCATTCCTCCCACTGCCCAAGACTTCCCGAACTCAACAGCAAATTTCACCGATACTCCCCAACTTTTAGAAAAATTGGCTCTAGATAACCCCGGAGCAAGTTCTAACTCAGCTTTAATTAAGATTGCGTCAAATTATCCCCAAAAACCCCTACATACCAGAAAGCGCGATCGCCTCCCCCCTCCATTACCTTCTCGCAAAGCAGGCTCTGTAAACCCCCGAATCACAGCCGAGGCAGCGAACCCTACCCCCACAAATCATCAACCCCATCGCTCTCTGTTAAACTTGGTGCAGCGAGCGATCGCCCCCCAAGTCATTGCTCAAAACCCGACCCTTGACCTGACTGCCCCCCTGAACATTACTCTAACTGACGCGATCGCCCTCACCCTAACCAACAACCGCAACATCAAAAACGCTTACCTCGAACGAATCGCCCAAAGAGCCGATTTAGCCGTGGCTGAGAACGTTTTTACCCCCAGACTTACCCCCCGCGTCGAAAGTGAAATCGTGGGATTCGGCAACGATGGCATCGAACAGACCACAGAACTTTTACGCTTAGGGGCCAACGTCGCCATCAGAATCCCCACAGGCGCAGAATTTAGCGCTCAATGGCAAACCAACGCTCAAAATCGAGGTGGATCGGGTCAAGGCATTAACTTGAGCTTTAAACAGCCTTTACTGCGGAATGCCGGGGGGGTCATCGAGCGCGCCGATATTGATATTGCTCGCTTGCAAGAACAGGTTAATATTTGGGACTTGCAAAACACCCTCAGCCAGATTATTACAGAGACAATTTTGGCTTATCGCAACCTGATTCAAGCCCAAGAACAAGTCAAAATTCAAGAAACCGCCCTGGAAAACGCCCAACAACTGTTAGAACGCGATCGCGCCCTCGTGGCAGCCGGACGCATCGCCAGAGTAGATTTAGTCCGTACCGAAAGCCGGATTGCCAATGTAGAAGTACAACTTGTCGAAGCCCGCAACAACCTCAAACAAGCCCGTTTGGATTTAATCGACTTACTCGATATTGCCCCAGAAACCAACCTCATTGCCATCGAACAACTGACAACAGAACCTTTTGCCCTCAACGCCGCAGAAATGCAGGCCTTGATGCAGGCAAACCAACCGCAGCTACAAATAGTACAACTCAGCCAACAACAAGCCGAACTCGCACTCCGCAAAGCCGAAAATAACCGCCGTTGGAATCTCGATCTCGCGGCGGAATATCGCGAAACCCCAGAGCAAAGTACCGATGTCCGCGCCGGATTAATCGTCAGCCAAGAATTGGGCGATCGCTCTCGCGAACGGGACTTTCAACGCAGTCAAGTCAACCTGCAACAAGCCCAAAACAACACCATCGCAACCCAAGAACGCTTCCAAATCGAACTGCAAAACCGCCTGCAAACCCTACAACTCAGTTACGAACAAGTCCAACGAGCGATTCAAGCCCGTCAACTCGCCGAGCAAACCCTTAACAATGCCCAAACCCTGCGAGAGTTAGGTCGTGGAGATATTGCCGCCGTCATTGACGCTCAAGAAGATGTGGTTAATGCGCGCAATGACGTACTGAATGCCCAGATTAATTATCTTAATGCGCGATCGCGCCTCGACTTCACCATTGGCAACACTCTCAACACTTGGGGCGTAGTGATTTCGGGGGATCGTTCCCCGTAACGACCTAAGAACGACGATCGAGCTTGTAGCGCAAATACTCCGCAATAAAAGCAAAACTGCCAGATACCAGCATCAACAAGACACTCAACGCATTCACATCTGGCTTGACTCCAGTGCGAATACGGCTAAAAATCTCCATCGGTAACGTGGTTGCCCCAATCCCTGCCGTAAAGCTCGAAATCAGAAAATCATCCATACTCAACACAAACGACAGCAAACACCCCGCCACGATGGCTGGCATCAACTCTGGCAAAAGTACCTGGATAAAAGCTTGGGTAGGCGTAGCCCCCAAATCCAAAGCCGCTTCTTCCAAATGGGGATCGAGATTCGTCAAACGAGACGATACAACTAAAGCAATATAAGCCAAACAAAAGACAATGTGAGCCGCTACCACCGTCCACAAACTGAGGCGAATCCCCACCGCCGCCAAAAAAACTAAAGTCGCCACCGCGATCGCAATATCGGGGACAATTAACGGCAGATAAGACATCCCCCGATATAAATTCTTGCCCCAAAAACGATACTTGGCGAGTCCCACCGCCATCAAAGTTCCCAACACCGCCGCGACAACAACCGCTACCACAGCCACAGTTAAACTATTTTGGAGCGATCGCAAAATCCGGCCATCGTGCAACAGTTTCTCATACCACTGCCAAGTAAACCCCGACCACCCCGCACTATACGCCGATTCATTAAAGCTATACACCCCCAACACCAAAATCGGCAAATACATATAAAAAAACATCAACACCGCAAACAGCGCCAACCCAGAAATGCGCCATTTGCGAGTACCAGAAGTCAGGGTTTTTTCAGTCATCAGCGATTAAGGGGCAGTAGGTCTTAGCAGTGGGTCTTGGGCAGTAGGTCTTGGGCAGTGGGTCTTAGGCAGTAGGTCTTAGGCAGTAGGTCTTAGGCAGTGGGTCTTAGGCAGTGGGTCTTAGGCAGTGGGGAGTGGTTTTTGGGCAATCGGCTCTTCGGCAATCGGCGGGGATTAGGCAGTAGGTCTTAGGCAGTGGGCAATCGGCAATCGGCTCTTCGGCAATCGGGAAGAAATTGGAATTGTGACGAGTAACCAACAACCAACAACCAGCAACCAACAACCAACAACCAACAACCAACAACCAACAACCAACAACCAACAACCA
>JAWQFT010000041.1:0-35640 GCA_035968055.1 Jaaginema sp. PMC 1080.18
ACAACCAACAACCAACAACCAACAACCAATAACCAACAACCAACAACCAACAACCGATGAAACAGTTTGGCACAGCAAGGGTTGAGGTGCGCCCGTCTCGGTCGATTTTGAGTCCAGCGACGGGGTTTATTCGGGCTTATGATTTTACGCTCAATCCTTATCGCGGCTGTCAATATGGCTGTAGTTATTGCTATGCGGCGGCTTTTAGTCCTAATGAGAAAATGCGCCAGGATTGGGGAAATTGGGCGATCGTGAAAGAAAATGCGGCGGAATTATTGGAAAAAGAGTTGAAACGCTGGTATAAGAAGCGCGATCGCCCTCCAAGGATTTATATGAGTAGCGTTACCGATCCCTATCAACCCTTAGAAACCCAGCAACGGTTGACGCGGCAATTGTTAGAGATTATGCTGCCGTTTAAGCCTTGTTTGGTCATTCAAACTCGCAGCCCCATGATTTTGCGAGATGTAGATTTGTTGCAGCGATTTCGTCATTTACGCATTAATATGAGTATTCCCACAGGGAGCGATCGCGTGCGTCGGGATTTTGAACCGCGATCGCCCAGTATTGCGGCGCGACTCCAAACTGTGGCAAAACTAAGACAGACGATCGACCCAGATAAGGGGTATCGTCCCAAGCTGTCGATTACGATTACGCCGTTGTTACCAATTTTACCCGAAGATTGCGATCGCTTTGTCGAACGTCTACAAGTTGCCGATCGCATTGTTATCCAACCCTTTCACCAAAGTAACCAACGTTCTTTGGTTGCCGCAACACGCTCGGAGGCGATCGCCCTCAAAACCCAGTACGCTTGGTGGTACGATAACGAACAACAATCCTATCAACAGTTTAAAGAGATTTTGTACCGCCAGTTGCATCATTTAGAACTTCGGGAAGGACAAGCGGGATTTGGCTATGAGTAATATTTTCCAACATTGGTGGCGATCGCGTCAATTTCGCCAAGCCCTCAAAAGCGGCAATTTACACAAAGCCCAATTTCACTTACAACAAATTGAGGATTCTGGTGCAAGATTAAATTGGCTGGAAACTCTTTTTAAGAGATATCTATATACCGAAAAAGCCCTTAAAGAAAAAAGCCTCGATAACCGCGAATTAAGACAAAATCTTCAACAACAAGTTAACTGCGTTCGCGATCTAGAAAAGCAAATTGGGAAAGTTAAAATTTTCCCAGATTCTTATTTTATCAATCATGTCCGTAAGGCTTTTCGTTTGTATAACCATGATGAAGCGAAAGTTCAATGTACGGGGATTGACGAGCGCATTTTTGATGATTTTGAATATCAATTAGTCCAGTTTTTAACCTACGATTTAATACAGCTAAATCGCCCTGATGTACAAGCAGATTTAAAAGCGGCATTTCAAGATTTAGACAAACTTCGGCTTGGTATTGACCCCGATTATAATTTATCCTTGAGCGCTCAAGCTTATTTAATTAAATACTTTCTAGAGAATGTTTACTGTAGCTATTTAGCTTGGTTTTTTGTTTACGAATTAGGGCGTTTAAGTCCCGATCCCAAAATCCTAGATATTGCCGCAGGGCCGCAAACTTTAGCTTATGGTCTGGCTTTACTATTACACAGTAATAGTGGTTTTGATACTATGCCACCGTTGCACATTTCTTATTACTCTCTAGATAAAGAAAAATCCCTGCAATACCAAGGTTTGAAATTTTGGCGACAGTATATAGAAGCCAAACCCAAAACTCCCAATCTTTACTTTCGTTTTGAGACAACTGATATTTTAACTTATGCTCATTCGGGCAAAACCTTACCCCCGCAGTTCTTTGATTTTATTTGTGTTTCTCATTGTTTTTTCTACGATGCTCGCCAGCGCGATCGCGTCTATTCCATCTATCGACGCATTTTTAAGGAAAATCTAGCTTCTGACGGTTGGATATTACTCATTATCCAAAGTCGCAAACTTTTTAAAACTTATAATACTAGCCCGACAGAAAACATTGAAATTGAAAAAGCTGTCTTAACTCAATTTGCCAGCGACCTCGGTTTAAATATTAATTGGTATCAATATGTAACCTCTACCGAATCCCGTATGCCAATGAATCAAGGCTTCGCTGAATATGCTCGCGAAAATTTACCCAAGCAACCTCATATTAATCAATTTAAAAAGCAATACTTTGATTTTTTGTATCATTCCACTCACTATGCCATTGACGACTATATTATCCTCGCTCAACCTCAAATTAAACCTTAACTTTGGTACTAGAACTTATGGTAAACATCACCAACTTACTAATTAAGCTGGAACTGTTTCAAGACTTCCATACCGAAGAAGTTCAAACCCTCAGTAACTATCTTTCACCGCAGAAATATTTTGACGGGCAAGTGCTAATGAAAAAAGGCACTCCAGGCACTTATTTAGGCATTATCCTCAGTGGAGTTGTCAATATTATTGACGAGCGAACTGTTCTAAAAACGAATAAAGTTGGCGAATTAATTGGAGAAATGGCTTTAGTCAAATCCGAACTCCGCAGTGCGAATGTAGTTGCAGCCAGCGACGGCGCGATCGCGATTATTACCTTTGACGATATCGAAGCTCTCAAACAATCTCACCCCGATATTGCCGTTAAACTGATTGATGTCCTGACTGAATCCGTCCGTAAAATTGCCGCGAGTCAAAAACGCGATACCACCGAATATATCGCCTTACTTGCCGATCCCAAAGCCGAACAAAAACTGATTGATTTTGTCACCAAACACAAACTCTTTTTTGGCGATCGCCCCCTCGCCGCCACAACCTCTTTTAACGAACTTTTAGAAAAGAAAACTGGAGTCAGCGCCCCCAAACAAATCCAAACAGAGCGCTTAATTGGCGGCGACAGCGCCATTGGTTCTCTCATTGTCTCCGGCAATATTTTAGCCTTGATCTACCTGCGAGATGCCCTTTCTCAAACTCGTCAGCAAATCGACTTTGAAGCCCTCTCCCGCTTTTGCGATCTAAATCACGTCCCCTTTGCTACTAATCTCACCACCGCCGAAGCAATTCTGTATTATCTTGAAGGGTAGCGCGATCGCGGGATATCCAAACTGTTTCAGCCGATACCAAAAAGCTGTAACAGTAACTACATTTTCTCTTTCTTGCGAACGTCATCAAATGACTGAAAGCGTTTCATTTTTTAACGTAAGCACCAGAGGTCTGCATGAGTCTCGAACAGGATTACAATCGGCAGTGCTTAGACAAACTTGTTTGGGCCACAAAGCAACTTAACCTCAATGTCAAAAAAGACACCCTCACGAAAATTGCTGCCCTTATTGTCCAAACCATGACCGGGCCGTGGCGGTATTTCCACACCCCCGATCATATCTTTGAAGTGGGCGGTGCAGAAGATGCCCTAGAAGTCCTCGCGGCTTTATTCCATGATGTTGTGTACTATCAAGTCGATCGCAGCATCAACTTCAACCTGAGTTACTACGTTACTCCCTTCATCCAAGAAGTCCAAGACAGCCAAGGCACAAAACTAGCAATTCGCAACCTCGATGAATTGCCCTCTCCCGACTTTGCTTTCGACCTCGCAACCACTGTCTTTGGCTTTCTTCCCGGACAAGAACTTTCCCCCTTCGCGGGTCAAAACGAATTTTTGAGCGCGATCGTCTGTGCCGAAGTCCTCCAAAGTTTCACCCCTCCCGAACTACTTTTGCAAATCCTCGCTTGTATCGAGGCAACTATTCCCTTTCGGGCCTCCAAAGATGGCGTGAGTCCGAGCGATCGCCTTTTCGAGCGACTCCAAGAAGCCAACCGGAAATTTAAACTCAACCTCGCTGATACCGAACTAATCGAAGCCGTCAAACGCTCAGTTCGTATGGCTAACCGGGATGTCGGCAGTTTCGCTTATTCCAACTCTGCCCTATTCCTCGACAACACTTGGAACTTACTCCCAGAAACCAA
Organism: Jaaginema sp. PMC 1080.18; assembly: GCA_035968055.1. Lineage (GTDB taxonomy): Bacteria > Cyanobacteriota > Cyanobacteriia > Cyanobacteriales > Spirulinaceae > Jaaginema. The sequence goes on from JAWQFT010000041.1 coordinate 3,922, forward strand.
CCACAACCTCAAAAACGCCGGGTCTTACAATCCAGGGTCATACACCGTTCAAGAATACCGCGTAGCCCTACAAAAAATGGAAGGCTTTATGGGCTTTCTCAAACCAGAGGTCATTTTCCAGCAATACAAAGGCGAACCCGACACTACCACCTACAAAGGGTTGCTCAAACGCGCTCAACGCAACCTAGAAGTCGCTCGTTTGTATCTGGGAAGTAAACTGTACACCATTGCCCTGTTAGAAGCCCTTTCCCTGCGTTTTGGGCGAGCAACAACTCTGGCCACCATTATGGGTGAAGTGGCTTCTGGAGGCTATTCTGGCGATAAGTTAGAGAACTTTTTACCGACGATTGAGCAACCTTGCACCTCCCGTAACGATACCGAACGCGAAGTGATGGCTTTAATTGAAAAAGGACGCTATCGCAGTTCGGATTACGACTTGAAAAACTCGCCCCTCACAACGTTTATTGTCAAATACATTGGTTTTGACGAACTGACAGCAGGCTTGAATCACAGCAAAAAATTCTTCAAGGGTGAAATGAGTTCTGAAGAATTTTTAGCGCAGTGTAACCCAGAAGTTAACGAAATCATTACCAAAGCCATGCTGCGCTTATTCGACAGTCGTAAAGCGGCTTTAGCTCAAGCTTAGGGTGATAGGGAAGATATACTCCAATCTTCAACAAAAAACTAGGGATAATAACTATCCCTAGTTGTACAATTCAGCGCTAAAAATTGAAAAAACTGTTAAAAGTAGGCGAAACTACCACAAACCAGGAACTGGCGCTGGAGCAACCGAGGGAGTTGGCATAACCGGAGGAGGAGTGGTGGCACGCGGCGGTAAAGGGGTACTCGGAGTAGTACGTTCTGCGTCCAGTTGCGCCCAAAGATCGCGAGTCCGCGCTCTCAAGTCCGAACCGACGGGTTCGCGCTCAACCATGTAGTTGGGGGGGTTTTCGCAGAGGATGTTCGGGTTGTTGAGACAGTAGAAAGAACTCGGACGGCGCATTTCGTCGTTGACTCCGTAATTTGCCGGGAAATCTTCGCTCAGTCTCAAGGTATCATCGATTTCGGTACACAGAGGCCCGGGATGTTGCGTACACAGGAAGGATTTGACGCGATCGAAATCTACGAAGTCGTGGACGGGATCGTAGGTTTGGGTTTCGGGGGGAGTGTAGGCATCCATGATGTCCATATCTTGGGCGATCGCGGGAGCGGAAACACTCAAGCCAACGCTTAATGCGCCCGCAATACCAAACACAGTTTTTAAGGAGTGGTTATTGAATTGCATCGTTTTTCTGGGGATTTTTAACTAAGCCAATTGTTTTTAGGTCTGCCTAATATTGTCACAGGCTCACTGAATTGGTCAAGATCGATTAAATTGCTTTTTCTCAAGGGATATTAAAGACAACCATCGGGGGGTTTTGCTGGAATTATAGCCAACCCCGCAGACTATAAACCCAAATCCCCATATATTCTTTAATGGCTTTGGTGGTGATGTTGAGGGCTTCGAGATCGGGGAAAAGATTGTAAAGTATTGATTGGGAGCTTTCTTGGCGGCTTTCTAGGTCGCGACGCGCTAGAAAAAAGTCGGTTGGGGCAGGAATCACCTCGAAGTTCTGACGCTGGAAAATGGCTTGCGATCGCGGTATATGTAAAGCCGAAGTAACCAGTAAAATCTTTTTAATCCCCCGTTTTGACAAAATTTTGCGCGTATTTACGGCATTTTGGTAAGTATTGAGGGCTTCGGGTTCTTGGATAATTGCTTCTGAGGGAATCCCCATAAATTCCAGCAACCCGGCTATATCCGTCGCTTCTGGCGTACCGCCTCCCAGCCAATGAACTCGCCCCCCCGTTACCAGTATTAGGGGGGCTTTGCCGTCTTTGTAGAGTTTAGCCGCATAAAAGACGCGATCGCCCGCTTCAGTTACTTCTACCATCGATCGGGGCGGATCGGCGGGACGAGTTGCCCCTCCAAGCAGCACAATCGCTTCAGCTTGAGGTAACTCCCCATCGGGTAAATAACGCCATTCGAGCGATCGCGCTAACCTCGTACTCACCCCCGGATTACTGGCAATCAACAACACTAACAACGCCCCCAAAACGGGTAGCCACTGCCACCGCGACTTGCGCCATCCTAACCCCAAAGCTATTACCAGCAACACGCAAGCCAATCCCAAGGGATAAATAAATAGGGGCAAAATTTTCGAGAGAAAGAGAAACATTTTGTTGGTTGTTGGTTGTTGGTTATTGGTTGTTGGTTGTTGGTTATTGGTTGTTGGTTGTTCGCCAACATCCCCAATGCCCACTACCCAAGACCTACTACCTAATCTCCCCCGATTGCCGATTGCCGACTGCCCAAAAAACTGATAACTGATAACTGATGACTGATAACTGAAAAAGCTGCCCCTTAATCGCTGATAACTGAATTAAAACCCCCGATAGGGACTCACCTCAACCACACCATTACGCTCAAAAACCACATTGAAATAAGCCAAAGGTTCTTGCGGAACGCGGCTATCCTTCCCAATACCCGCCGCTTCGGGGTCAACCAAATCCGGTAGAGGGGTTTCGTCAACAAAGTCGCTGGCTGCTTGATTTTCCGCGACATAATAAGCCACAGTACCGTCTTCTAAAATGCCAACGCGAAACGCCAAAGAACGCGAGTAGGTAGCATCTTCCCCTTGTTCGGCGATTAGAGTACGGCGGAGTTGGCGATTCAGATTACGCAAAGCACTCTTATTGGTGATTTCCGGGCCGAGGTCAGGTGTACTGGAGTAGCCAAACCAAGGACTCACTTGCAAAACGGTTTTATCCGTAAAAACTACGCGAAAATCAGCAATTTCTTCGGGTTGACTCGCCGAAGTTGGAGTATAAATTAAGCCGGGTAGGGGGGTGTCTTCAGCACTGTCCTCGCTAGTTCCCTTAATGGGTTCGTAGCGCAAAATTGCCCCGTCTCGTCCCACGGAAACGCGATATTCGAGGTTGCGATTGAGGTTTTCGCGATCGCCGTCTTCCCATTCCTGATTGAGGGTATCGTAGAGATGGCGTTCGAGGTAGCTCAGTTCGGTAGCATCCTCAATTTGGGAAGCGCCAGCGAGGAGGGTTTCGAGTTCTTCTGGGGAAAGGGGGGTGGCGTTTGAGTCTTCTGGGTCTTCTGTTGCGGTTGAGGGGTCTTCATCTTCGAGATCGGCTTCTGTTCCGGGGGGACTGGCTGTTGCTTCACTGAGTTTTTCCTCCTCGCTAACCGCTTCTATTTTGTTTTGGGGCGGTTTGACTTCTTTGGGAGCAGGAATGAGAGAAAATAGTATTGCCGCGATCGCCAAACTGCTAATTCCGATCGCCGCCGGAGCGATTCGTTGAGCGAGGGGGACATCAGCTTGGCGATAACGTCGGGAAACGGGGGCGATCGCCAAGGTCATATCCGGTAAAGTATGTTTATCCGTCAGTAGTTGGTCGATGGCTTCTACTAAATCGAATAGCTGTACCGTCGTCAAATCCACCGTCACGGCTTGGGTTGCCACACCTCCCGCCGTATCGGCTTCAGGCTGCCAAATTAAGCGATGACGGTCGGGTAAGTCGCTTTTGGCGAAGGAGACCGTACTGTTGGTTTCCGGGTGTGCTGCGGCGTGATAAATGCCACTGAGGAACTCCTGGGCATAGGCACTCACCACAGTTACCAAACTATCGAGAAAGCTGCGTCCACCCGTGAGAACCACATCTTTTTCGGGATTTTTGAAACGACATTCAGCGTTGATGAGGGTGGACATGACTCCAGCCAGGCGTTGTTGCCCTCCATCCCCCGCATCCATCAAGCCTTCTAAGATTAACTGACAGTTGGGTAAACTGTATTGTCGGCGAATTGTGTTCAAATTAAGCCACCTCTCCATCAAATAAACTCATCCACAAACGCTGCAATCCCGCCGTCCCGGTGCAAAATAGTAATTGATTCAACAGGGACAAAGCGAGTTCGTTGAGGTCTTGGTCATTGGCGTTGTACGCTGCAACTCTAGCCCGACGGGGGTTCATGCGGCTGCGAAAATGAGCGCGGAAGCGTTCGAGATATTCGGATAGATAGAATTCGCTTTCGATGGGGAGTCCTTTTTCGCGCAGTTTTTGTTCGGCTAAAAGGAGTTTGCGAATATCTACCATTAACTCACGCGATCGCATTCCGGCCAAGGCCACTAAAACTTTCGCTTCTGCTAGTTTGAGGGGACGACGAGCGTGGGATCTGCGCCAAGGATTGGTACGTCGCAAACTCCACAAGCCCACGCGACTTTGAATAATATCGGTCAAACCCAGTTCTTGGGTAGCGGCTAACATTTTCTCCGAAGCACCTAATTCTAAGGCTTCTAAGGCCAGTAATAATAAATCGATGCGTTGCTTAGTTCGCAACGAGCAGCCTTTTTCCCCCACGGGTGGATTCGGCAAACTTTCTAAAATATAAAGTTTTTGTTGGTCAGGAACAGAATCATTTGCCATTAAACTTATAGAATCACTCATGTTCTAGATCGCACGCAATATTTTGGAGTCGTTGACTTTTAAAGATTTTAGGATGACTGTCTGGGAATTTACTTTAACCTTTACTCAGGCAAGATAGCCCAACAAATTCAGCCTTAGCGTTTACTATTTTTCGGGTTTAGGGATTTTTGCCAGAAAGATTTGATGATAGGCTTATTGGTTATTCTCCTCAATCGAGCTACTCCATGAATATTAGAGATTTAATTCGCGATATTCCTGATTTTCCCAAACCGGGAATTTTATTTCGGGACATTACTACTCTTTTACAAGACCCCCAAGGCTTAAGTTACACCATTGATTGTCTGTATCAAAAGTGTACTGAGGCCGGATTGACCCCGGATTATGTTGTGGGCATTGAATCGCGGGGTTTTATTTTTGCTCCTTCTTTAGCATACAAACTCAATGCTGGATTTGTGCCAGTCCGCAAAGCCGGGAAGTTACCCGCCGCCGTGCATACTGTGGAATACGATCTAGAGTATGGTACGGATCGGTTACAAATTCATCAAGATGCCTTTCCCGCAGGGGCTAAAGTGTTGATTGTGGACGACTTGATGGCAACGGGGGGGACGGCTGCGGCTGCGGCTGAATTGGTTGTGAAGGCAGGGGGTGAGTTAATTGGCTTGCTGTTTTTAATTGAATTGGTCGCCTTGGGGGGGCGATCGCAAGTTCAAGATGTACCTGTGATAACGTTGGTAGAGTATTAGCATTGGGGATAATGAAGGCGAGGGAACTGCGCGATCGCTCTTTCGTCTCTTTTGAATCTACAAAAAACGCGATCGCGCTGCTCTCGGATTTTTTATGACTACGACTAAAGCAACTGCGTTTCAAGACCGAATTGACGATATTCTGGCTATTTTCACCAGTGAAACTTTTTTATACATTGTTAAGCGTTTACTTCAAGGGTTATTGACCTTATTTCTGGTTTCGATTTTGAGTTTTGCTTTGATGGAAATTGCCCCAGGGAATGTTTTGGATAAATATAAAAATAACCCCACCATCACCGCCGAACGCTACGAGGAACTCATCGAACAGTATGCTCTAGATAAACCCGCTCCCACTCGCTACATTAGTTGGCTGGATAATGTAGTGTTGAAGGGAGACTGGGGTTATAGTATTGAATATTCTAGCCCTGTGGCTTATCTTATCGGTCAGCGTACTTTTAATACACTTTTACTCGCGATCGCGTCGATTATCTTAACCTGGAGTATCGCCATTCCCCTCGGCATTCTCAGCGCTGTTAAGCAAAATACCTTCATCGATCGCGTCCTCAGGGTGATTAGCTACATGGGACAAGGAATTCCTAGCTTTATCACCGCTTTGTTCCTACTCTTTCTGGCGCAATATCTTACCCCTTTGTTACCCGTCGGCGGTATGACCAGCGTTAATCATGCCCTATTATCCCCCGTTGGTAAGGTCTTAGACATCGCCTGGCACATGATTTTGCCCACCCTGGCTTTATCGATTACCAGTTTTGCGGGCTTACAGCGATTAATGCGCGGTCAACTTCTCGAAGTCCTGCGCCAAGATTACATCCAAACCGCCCGTTCTAAAGGTTTACCGGAAAATCGCGTCATCTACGTCCACGCCCTCCGCAACGCCATCAACCCCTTTATCACGATTCTGGGCTTCGAGTTTGCCAGCTTGTTGAGCGGTTCTTTTATTGCTGAGTTTTATTTTAACTGGCCGGGATTGGGTCGCTTGATTTTCAATGGACTACTCAATCAAGACCCGAATTTGGTGATGGGAAGTTTGATTATGGGGGCAAGTTTGCTGATTATCGGCAATTTATTGGCAGATTTGCTGCTGAAGTTCACCGATCCTCGAATTAAGCTGGAAAATCTCAAGTAATTGATTGTTGGTTGTTGGTTTTTCATAACAGTTGTTATGCTGGAGATAACAACTGTTATGTAATCTAACTTCTTGACTTTTCCGGCAAAGGACAGACTCTAAGCCCAAATTTCTGTCAATTCCAGCGTAAAACTCGGTAATACTGTCTCTCCTGACAAGCTTTGCGGTTGTTCTAATTTTTCCACTGCTTGACCCAAACGGTAAATTTCTACTCGCTGATTGTGGGGGTTAATCAGCCAACCTAATGCTGTACCATTGTCTCGATACTCTTGCATTTTGGCTTGCAGTTTTTTCAAAGAATCTGTTTTAGAGCGTAACTCTACGACAAAATCGGGACACAATGGGATAAACCCCTCTCGCTGTTGGGGAGTCAGGGTTTGCCAACGTTCTTGGCGAATCCAAGACGCATCCGGGGAACGATTTGCACCGTTGGGTAACTCAAAGCCTGTAGAAGAATCAAAAGCAACACCCAGGCTTTTATGGGCTGCAACCCAGATTCCCAGTTGAGTGTTGATGTTAAAATTTCGCTGACCCGTTTCACCTCCTGTGGGTGGGTTCACGATGAGTTCTCCTGTCGCAGTTCGTTCTAGTCTCAGTTCTCGATTAGCTGCCGCTAACGCTGTAAACTGTTTGGGTGTAACTTGGAGGGCAATTTCGCTGGGGAGTTGCAGTAATAGTGGTTTTTGGGGAGGGGAAAGTATCAATTACCAATTACCAATTATTAATTGCCAATTATAGTGTTTTTATCTCAGGCGTACTACTATAACCAACAACTGATAACAAGGCGTTCATCCCTGAATACTGCCGCGACACAGCTAAAATGAGGCTATAAGTAGGGGGCTGTTAGCGTAGCGTAACGCACCGAAATACAAGTATTTCCGAACAAATAACCAACAACTAACAACCAATAACAAACAACTAATATGTTTAGTCAAACCCATTACTTAATTCGTTCTAAAAAAGATGGTCGTTACTTGGTGGCTCGGACTCAAAATGGGGGCGAAGATAGTATGGGATACTTGCTGATGTTTCGGGAGCATTTCGACGCTTTGAGTTATCTGAATACTCACGGTAGCGGTGTGAGCGATCGCTTTGGGGTAGAATCAGTTTCGGGAACGCAACTTAAGGGTTTATTGCAGCGTTGGGGTTTTCAGGGGTTAGGTTTGGTAGAAGACCCCCTTGTGCCTCAGATTAAGTTTTTGACGGCGGATTAGGCATGGTACAGGCTGTGGAGAGGGCGATCGCGCAGTTACGCTCTTTGGTACAATTGGATGTACAGAGGGGTTGGCGGGTGTATGAAGGCGATTGGGAAAGTTTGCCCGAAAATATCGAGGATTTACCTTTATTTCCCCCCAATGAGAAGGGCTTTTTGGTTTGGGAAGCGGGACGCAAGCCGCGAGGTTTAGTCCAGCGATTTGTCATCCCCTCAGCTTTGCAGCAATACCCGTTACAGGGATTATGTTTGCGTTTGGCTTTGACTTGGTGGGCTGAAACTGCTCAAATTTTTGTGAATGGGGAGTTGGTGCAAGCAGGGGATTTGTTTGACTCCTCAGCCAGGGTTTTACTCTGTCCTCAGATTGCCCCAGAAGACGAGTTTACAGTAGTTTTACAGTTAACCAGTCCCGGTCATGATATCGGGGCATTAATGCGATCGCAACTGCTGTTTGAGGCAACAAATCCCCAGGAGATTGACCCCGGTTTTGTGGCAGATGAGTTGGCGGTTTTGCAGAAGTATTGGCAGCAATTTGAACCGCAAAAGTTAGAGATTCTGGAAACCTCAGTGGAGGAGATTGCTTGGGATAAGGTCGAAGATGCAACGGTGTTTCACAATTCCCTATCTCAACTGCGAGATACCCTCAAACCCCAGGCAACTTCTATCAAACAGCGTCGGGTACAAATGCTGGGACACGCTCATTTAGACATGGCTTGGCTGTGGGAGGTGTCGGAAACTTGGGATGTTGCTCAACGTACTTTTGCGTCAGTTTTGAGTTTGCGTCGAGATTTCCCCGATTTCACTTTTTGCCATACAAGCCCGGTGTTGTACGAGTGGCTGGAAAAACATCGTCCAGAGGTGTTTGCTGAAATTCTAGCGGCAGTGAAGGGCGGCTGGTGGGATGTTGTCGGGGGGATGTGGGTCGAGCCAGATGTTAATTTGCCCAATGGGGAATCTTTGGTGCGACAGTTGTTGTACGGACAACAATACAATCAAGAAAAGTTTGGCAAAATTGCGACGGTAGGCTGGTTAACGGATAGTTTCGGCTTTAATTGGCAGTTACCGCAATTGCTGAAGTTGGGGGGAATTGAGTATTTTGTCACCCAGAAGTTGCACTGGAATGATACCACGGAGTTTCCTTTTGGGGCGTTTTGGTGGCAATCTCCCGATGGGACGCAAATATTTACGGTAATGTCTCCTCCGAATGTGACGGGGGTGATGGATACGAATCCGATGACAATCAGCGACTATACGGTGAAGTGGGAAGCCCAGACGGGTTTGCAGGAGAGTTTTTGGCTACCGGGAGTGGGAGATCACGGGGGCGGGCCGAGTCGCGATATGCTGGAGGTACAGCAGCGTTGGCAATTGTCGCCTTTTTTTCCGCAAGTTGAGTTTACGACTTCTCACAGCTTTCTCCAAGGGATTCAGCAGCAGGGGGAGTTTCCGGTGTGGGAGGATGAGTTGTATCTGGAGTTGCATCGCGGTTGTTACACAGCCCACGCGGATCAAAAGCTTTATAATCGTCGCTGCGAAATTTTATTGTATCAGGCCCAGTTGTGGAGCGCGATCGCCTTCTCTCTCCAACCCAACCCTAATTCACAACGCCAAACCCAGCAAGAGTTAGAAAAGTCTTGGAAAAAGGTTTTATTCAATCAATTTCACGATATTCTGCCGGGAACTTCAATTCCGGGCGTATTCGTGACAGCAAATCGGGATTGGCAAGATGCGGAAAATTCGGCAACAACGGTATTCAATCAGGCGTTAGAGACGATTAGCCAGCTTGTGCAATTGCCGACACCCCCTCACGCTGATGCTGTGCCGATTGTCGTGTTTAATAGTCTAAACTGGACGCGATCGCAAATCCTAATTCTAGATAATCCTTTCCCCACTCCAGCCCAGATTATCACGGCGACGGGAGAATCTCTGACAACGCAAGTTTCCCAAGACAACAAACTGTTATTTCTGGCTGAAGATATCCCTTCAATTGGTTATTGTCTTTTCTGGATAACTCCCCTTTCCAGTCATAATTCGCCCGCAAATAGAGAATTTGGGGTTAATTCAATAAATTTCACAGTAATTCCTGCAAAATCGCCCGCAGACTCTCCAACAGAAATCAGTGAAACGGATAAAACCTCAAAGCCCTTCTCCCGCGAGATAGAAGTTGGAAGTCAAGGCAATTACACCCTGGAAAACCAAAATCTAAAAGCAACCATCGACGCAAAAACCGGAGAAATTAGCAGCCTTTTTAATAAAACCGCTTCAAAACAAGTCCTAAGCGCCCCAGGTAATCAACTCCAAGCTTTTAACGACAAAGGACAATATTGGGATGCGTGGAATATTGCCCCCGACTACGAACAAAATCCCCTTCCTCTCGCGCAACTTGTTTCTATCTCCTGGCAAGAAAGAGGGAAACTGCGTCAAAGTATCCGCGTGGTGAGGCAAATTGGCAAATCCACTTTTACCCAAGACTACATTCTCGATGATGATTCCCCCCTACTCCACATTGCCACCACCGTAGATTGGCAGGAAAAATACGTTATGGTCAAGGCAGCTTTCCCCTTGACAGTAAATGCCCCTCAAGCCACCTATGAGATTCCCTGTGGGGCTATTCAGCGTCCGACGAATCCCCAAACTCCCGCAGAAAAGGCGAAATGGGAGGTTTGTGCGTTGCAGTGGGCAGATTTGAGCGATGCTGAGTATGGAGTGAGTTTACTCAACGATTGTAAATACGGCTATGACTGCAAACCCAATCAAATCCGCTTGACTTTACTCCGCAGTCCGCAATGGCCGCATCCAGAATGCGATCGCGCTCTCCACCATTTCACCTACACCATATATCCCCACACTGGCTCTTGGCAAGAAGCCCAAACCGTCCGCAAAGCCTACGAATTAAACCAACCCCTCCAGAGTCAAATCCTCTCCCAAACGCCAGAGGATGCCTCTCTGCCACCGCAAAATAGTTTTTTGGAACTTCAAGGGGAAACTGCCGTTTTAATGACGTTGAAACCCGCCGAAACCAATCACGAAACCCTGATTTTGCGCTGCTATGAAAGTTGTGGAGAAGCAGCCAATTTATCTTTAGGGGGGGATTTGGGGCTAAAACTCGGTCAATCTCTCGATGGCCTCGAACGCCCCTTAGAGGGTAAGGATGGTCATCATCTCTCACCGTGGCAAATTGCGACTTTTCGCTTGCAGAAATAATGTGGCGAGATGACAATCCCGCCAAAACTATTCTAGTCTTCGTGGTCTTCAAACGGGTCGCTTAATTCGGCAGAAGGTGCGCCAAAGGCAGTATAAATGGCGTATCCGGTAAAAGCGATCAAAGAAACGGCAATTGTACCGCCCACAAGGGTTGCTGTATCTAAATTTTCCATGTTTTTGTATAAGAATGGGTATGATAACGATTATTTCTTTATGTTACAACAGGTTAAGTCATCAACGTGGCGGACGGAATCGCGGTTAAAGCGATAATGGTAAGGGATTATGGTATCTTTATGTTTATATCGTTGGGCGATCGCGTCCCACGGAGAAGTTCATCATTCCCCGCGAAAACGCCCACAAGATTAACAAACTGTAACTAGATTTTCATTTTTGGTGAGATTATGGCACAACGCACTCGGTTGGGAGAAATCCTCAGACCCCTCAATTCGGAATATGGTAAAGTATCTCCCGGTTGGGGAACAACCCCGGTTATGGGCATATTTATGCTTTTGTTTTTCGTCTTTTTGCTAATTATCCTGCAAATTTATAACTCTGACTTGTTATTAAACAACGTTGATGTCGATTGGCGTAGTTTAGGTCAATAAATCTTTCGTCACCCCAGAAAGATTCACAACAATTCAGTATCCCGGCTTTGTCCGGGTCTTTTTTTAGACATAATAGTGGCAAGACGCAAGCGAGGACGACGCGAAATGAATATTTTTGGTATGGGTTTACCCGAAATTATGCTGATTATGGTAATTGCTCTTTTGGTCTTCGGGCCGAAAAAATTACCCGAAATTGGTCGTAGTTTAGGAAAAGCAATTCGCGGTTTCCAAGACGCATCCAATGAGTTTCAAAATGAGTTTAAGCGCGAAGCGGCTCAATTGGAAGAATCCGTAAAAATGAAAGCGGAGTTAGAAGAATCGCAATCAAAAGACAAAGAAGCTACAACTGTCGCTTCTGAAGAAGAAACCGCAGGAACATCGCAACAAGGTTGAGTTTTGTTGGTTGTTTGTTATTAGTTGTTGGTTGTTGGTTGTTGGTTATTCGTCAAAATTCCAATTTCTTCCTACTTCTCCCTCTCTCCCAAACTGATGACTCTCTTTGAAACGTTAAATCCAACTTTTGAAGTTGAAACCCTTATTTGATATGCTTTTGAGCCATTTTGAAAATCAACCCTAAAAGCCAAAGTTTCTGACCTCCTTTCTAGGGCATTCATTCCACTCCCCCCCCAATCCCGACTGCCCACTGCCCCTTAGTCGCTGTTAACTGAAAATCCCACTCCCCAAAACTGATAAGTCTGCTTACTGCGCCGATTTAACTAATAAACCCAGACCAATCGCTAAACCAAATCCATTGGCAATCCAAGCTGCCAACAAGGGAGGCAAAACTCCCACCGATCCCATTGCCGTCATGACGAAGTTGAGGACATAATAGATAAAAACCACAGCTACCGCGACACTAAAACTTGCAGCCCGTCCGGTTTGTTGAGGTCGTGTCCCAATCGCTGCACCCAAAAGACAGAAAACGACACAAACAAAGGGAAATGCGATCGCGCGGTGAATGCGAGCTTGCAGTTGTAAAATACCTTTCTCATCATTCGCCACCTGCAACACATCCAAATATTCTATCGCTTGCCGGATATTCATTTCGCTAGGATCGATGTTTCGTTGAGCGAAGTCGAGGGGGGCTTTGGGCAGTTGCAATAGTTGGCGATCGAAGCGCAGAATATTACGATACGAGCCATCCGGGGCAATCAAGTAAATAGTACCGTCGTTGAAGTCCCATTTATTTTCCCGGAGATTCCAAGATGCAGATTGAGCGGTGATAATCTGGTCTACGCCTTTTTGAGAGCGGTCGAGAATTGTTAAACCGTACATTTCTCGTCCGTTGAATTGCTCGGCATAAAATAAGCGACTGAGGACTTTACGCCCCTCGCCGTCTTCGTCTTGCACTTCGGTATACTCCGGGTAAAAGATATTGCTTTCTTTGAAGGTGGGGTTATCTTCACCGAGGGCTTTCTCTAAAATAACGGCGGCTTGATAATTAGCCGACTGGACAATATATTCGTTGAAGGCAAAGGTTAATCCTGTGACAAATAAGCTAAAAATTAGAGCAGGTGTCACAATGCGATACACGCTCACTCCGATGCTGCGTAAGGCAATTAATTCGCTTTGGGTGGATAAGCGACTATAAGCCATCAATGTCGCCAGCAATATCGATACGGGGAAGGCATAAGCGACGAATTGCGGCAGTTTCAGGAAAATGTACTGTAAGGCGACACTAATGAGTAAGCCAGCTTCAGTGATTTGGCGCACGATGTCGAAAATTGTCCCGGCAGCCAAGCCTAATGAAGAGACTAAGCCGACAATGAATAAAAAGGGCAAGACAATCTCTGTGGCGATGTAACGATCGAGTAGAGAAAAGCCCCAAAGACCTTTGGTTGAGAGTTTGGGCATTTTTTCAGTTATCAGCCTCTAAGGGGCAGTAGGGATTGGGCAGTGGGCAGTCGGGGGATTGGGGAGTGGGCAGTAGGCAGTGGGCAATCGGCAATTGGTAAAGAGGGATTGTGATGAATAACAAACAACCAACAACCAACAACCAATAACTACAATTGAAAATCCTCTCCCAAATAGTATTGTCTGACTAAGGGGTCGTTGTAAAGTTCGGCGGTAGTGCCAGCCGCGAGAATTTGGCCGTCGCGCATGATGTAGGCGCGATCGACGATGGCGAGGGTTTCGCGCACGTTATGATCGGTGATGAGGATGCCCATATTGCGATCGCGTAGTTGGGCGACTAATTTCTGTATCTCAGACACCGCAATGGGATCGACCCCCGCAAAGGGTTCATCGAGTAGTAAAAAATCCGGCCCGCTAATTCCTACGGCTAAAGCCCTGGCGATTTCGGTACGTCGTCTTTCTCCCCCGGAAACTTGACCTCCTTGGGTGTCCATGACTTTCTGGAGGCGGAATTCGTCGATTAATTCGTGCATTCTGACGCTGTATTGCGATCGCGGTATGCCACTCTGCTCTAATACGAGTAAGAGGTTCTCTTTGACGCTGAGGTTACGGAAGATGCTGGCTTGCTGGGGTAAATAGCCAATTCCCAGATGAGCGCGTTGATTAATCGGTAATTGGGTCACTTCTCGCTCATTTAGCCACACCGTACCGCGATCGGGTTTTACGAGGCCCGTGGCAATGTAAAATGTAGTGGTTTTCCCCGCACCATTCGGCCCGAGTAATCCGACAATTTCCCCCTGGGAAACGCTGAGATTTACCCGATTAACCACCGCCCGTTTGCCGTAGGATTTATGAATATTTTTGAGGGTAATCGTCACGGTAAGTCCCTATTCACTGACGGGGGTTTTGAAAGCGGGTTTGGGGTTAAAGGGGGCAGTTGCCGGGGCAGCAGCCGGGGTTGTGGGTGCGTCGGGATCGGAGAGCATATAGGTAGACTCGACCTGACGATTGTTTTGCGGTACAGCCACGAAACGCTGCTCGTTGACGAGATAGGTAACTGTTTCAGCCCGAATGCTGTTGCCCCCTTGTTGTTGGACGTAGACATTCCCCGTCAATATAATTTTATTTTCATTTTGGAAATACTGGGCTTGGGCGGCGGTGGCTGTCATTTGCCGCGCGGGGTAGTTAATCACGACGTTACCAATAGCGGTGACGACTCCCGTTAAGCGATTGGCTTCTTGGACATCCGAGGTGATGGTGATGGGTCTTGCGCCGCCACTTTGAGCGCGAGCGTTGTTAGAATCGAGTTGGGGAGACAGTAAAAGTGCTGACGCGATCGCCACAGGAATGACTAACCCGCGTCTAATGGTTTTGGGGAATAAAGGCATTTTCATGGGGTTTAAAAGTTGCGATTTTAGAGATGTCATAACAATTTTAGCCTCTTGGCATAGTCTATCAATTTCTAATTTGTTCGGTCGGGATGGTTTTCGCAAAATTGTCCCGATTTGTCTGGAGATGACCTGAAAAATCCATTACCCATTATTGATTTTTAGAGATTATGGCGGCATTTTCCGGCTTATCAGGTGGTATTGTTACCTTACCGTTACTAGCTTCTTCTTTAGTTTCTCTTACTCTCATTGGAGAGCGTTTGTGGTTTTGGACAAAGCTCCATCGCCGTCAGCGTCGTCTGGCGCGGGAAGTATTGTTATCTTACCCAGATCGGACGCAATTTATTCTTCAAAAGTTGCGCCAAAATTCCGATTTACCTATCGCTAGGATATCTCTCAAAGCCCTCAGTCGCGATCGCCTTTCTCCCGACGAGTTCCGCCTTGCCCTCGAAAGTGCCGCCCAAGCTGAAATTCCCCTGCTACGCCGCTTTAATACGATTTTTGAAACAATTATCACTACTGCACCGTTACTGGGGCTTCTAGGTACGATTTTGGGCTTGATTGCGGCGTTTTCAGCCCTGAATCTGGGAGATATTGCTAACAGCGAAACTTTGGAGGTAACGACGGGAATTAGCGAGGCATTAGTTTCGACAGTTTTAGGTTTAATTGTGGCGATTTTTACGTTGATTTTTGCTAATTTATTTCGCGGCTTTTATCGTCGTCAAATTGCTTTTTTACAGGAATATGGCGGCGAGTTGGAGTTGTTACATCGCCAAAGTCAAAAGGTCGTTAAAAGTTCTAAGTCTTAATTGTTCGGAGTAAGGGCTGGCGATGCCCACCCTACATCTTTCCCCATTTCCCAAAACTGATGACTGTTTACTGATAACTGATAACTGAAAAAATGCGTCTTCCTGAAGAAAATGAAACCCCGTTAAACATCAATTTAGTATCAATGATTGATGTGATTTTTGCAATTTTAGCTGTATTTATTGTTGCCAGTTTGTTTTTAACGCGATCGCAAGGTTTGGAAGTCAATCTTCCTCAAGCTACAACTGTCGCGACTCAAGAAAATCTCGATCTCACCGTTACCATTACCGCAGATGGAGAAATTTCTCTGAATCGTCAACCTGTTATTTTGGATGATTTAGCGGTAGCAATTCAACAAGAAATTAAAAATCCGTCTCAGATTAATTTAGTTACGATTAATGCCGACGAAGCCGTGAGTCACGGACGAGTAGTAGCGGTGATGGATCGCTTGCGACAAGTTGATAATATTAAATTGGCGATCGCGGCACAGAAAGAAGCAATTTCTGATTAGAAAGTAGGTGTTAACCTTCACCCCAAAATCCTCTCTCGCGGTAGAAGGGCTTATTTTTTAAGATGAAATAACTGACTAACAACCAATAACCAACAACCAACAACTAATAACTAATAACTACTGAGAATTTTGTTGAGCATATTGTAAATTGGGTTGATATTCTGTGGCTTTTTGTTGGGCTGTGGCATACTGAATGTGAGTGACAGGAACGGCTTGCATCCAGGCGATCGCGCTTTTCCAGGTTTCAGCAACGATTTGCCATTCTTGAGAAGTTTGGGCGGTTTGAGCTAGTTGAGAAGCTTTTGTTGCTTGATTAACGGCTTCGGTAAAAGGGTCTTGTTGGGCTGTTGCTGTGGTTTGAGAAACGGCGACAGAGACGGGTTTGGGTTGTAAGAAGTTATAGATATTGATTGCTAAGAAAATGCTACAGGTAAATAAGGGAATAATCGAGAAATAAAGTAAGTATTTGAATTTTTTAGGAGACTTGAAACGACGAGAATTTGTCCGAGTTGAATCTTGGATCGTTGGGGTTGGGTTTTGTCCTGTTGTTAAGTCATTTAAGAGGGTATCTAGGGCAACATCGCGGGTAACATCGGTGGGCTGTGCAGAGTGCGATCGCGTTTTGGGGCGTTTCTTTTTATGCCAAATAAATTCGAGTTGATACAGATATAAAGCGGCGACAAACCACACTGTTGCTAGTAATGTCAGGAATTTTTCTGCGGCTGCGGTGTTAGTAAAATAAGCTGAACCGTTGTAGAACAAAGTATGACTTTCTTCGTAGAAAGGAGTCACCAAAAAAGCCGCAATGATTGTTGCCAGGAAAATGATAACGATAGCGCAAGCCCCTTCCCACAAACTTTGAGGACTGGGTAGCCATTGAGGATAATTTTGGGGGGATTTTCCGACTAAGAAATGATGGCTATAAGCGTAAAGCAAGATGGCTGTTAAAAAGGCTAAACCGACGTAGCGAACTAAATGGGTAATGTCGTCGGTAATAGCGGTAATAATAAAGCCCCAAAAACCAGCAATGCGAACTAAAATTACCAATGCTGCGAAAAAGAAAACCAGCACAATGGCACGAATCCAAGAACTGGGATAGGGAATCCAAGCGGGTAATTCAAACTTGTTTTTGGGAGAGGGAGGAGAAGTTGTCATGGGTTGATGCGATCGCGAGACTCAAATCGACAGCTTTACAATACACCGAAATAACACCTCAAAACTTCCGTAAAAATACATAAATCCACACTTCTGTTTCTCGCAATACCGAAAATATACGAAAGACAAAAATAGTCGCGGTGTCGCAATATCTCGCTTTAGCTACAGACAATTCAAAGCCCTTATTAGCAAGATGAATAAAAATTGGGAGTAATCCAACCTTGGGCTGCTTCAGGAGAAAGCGCACTAGAGAAATAATAGCCTTGAGCGCGATCGCAGCCAAATTCCCGCATGGCTTGTCGTTGGGCTTCAGTTTCAACTCCTTCGGCGATCGCCACTGCCCCCAAGTTTCGCGCTAACATAACGATGGAGCGAGCGATTTCTGATTTGCCGATACTGCCATCCCAATCCTGAAGAAAGGCGCTGTCAATTTTGAACATATCAATAGTGACGCTGTGGAGATCGCTCAAACAAGAATAACCTCTGCCAAAGTCGTCAATGCAAATTTTGACTCCTAATTGTCGCAGTTGAGCAATACGAATTTTGGTTGCATCGGCATTTTTGATCCACAAATTTTCAGAAATATCAAAACAGAGATACTGGCAATCAATTGCAATATCTGTACAGACGGCTTGGATTTGTTCGAGAAGATCGGGCTGTAAAAACTGTTTGGCTGAAAGGTTGATATGCAGTAGTAGTGGTTGTGCCGTATTTTGGGCTTCAAAGGCTTGCAACTGCTGGCAGGCTTTTTTGAGCATCCAACGGGCGATCGCGACGGTGACACCGCTTTCTTCGGCTATAGAGAGAAAATCTTTGGGGTATATCTCCCCATGACGGGGATGTTGCCAGCGCAGTAAAGCTTCAAACCCGATAAGGGCTTTGGTTTTGAGATCGACAATCGGTTGATAAGCGATTTTGAATTCATTACGGTTTAAGGCTTGCCGTAAATCGGTTTCGAGTTGCAACAAGGCGGTGGAGTTTTGCTGCATTTGGGTGTTAAATATCTCATAACGCCCTTTGCCTAAAGATTTGGCGCGGTATAAGGCGGTGTCGGCATCTCGGAGGAGATCGTCGGGATTTTGGTAATGACTTTGAGCCGCTTTATCGGTGGGGAGGTTGCGACTGAGGACAATGCCAATGCTAACGCCGATATACACTTCATGGTCATCCAAATTAAAGGCAACGTTCAGAGCTTGATTAATGCGATCGGCAATGTAAGTAGCGGTGTCGAGGTTGGAGACATCTTCGAGTAGGATAGTAAACTCATCTCCCCCCAGCCGCGCTACAGTGTCGTGTTCGCGCAGACAGTTTTCAAGGCGACGAGCGACATTGATGAGGAGGCGATCGCCCACTAAATGCCCCAAACTATCATTGACTAGCTTAAAACGATCCAAGTCCAAAAACAAGACCGCAAATTGATAAGGTGGATCGATCCCCTGACTTTCTTCTTTTTGAGCGCGATCGAAAGCGTCAGCAAGACGAGACTGAAATAAAGCGCGATTGGGCAATCCCGTCAAAGGGTCGTAAAATGCCCGCAGGTGTAGCTGTTCTTTGACTTGCTTGTGTTCGGTAATATCTTCTACCATACCCTCGTAGTACAGTAGCGTACCATCGACATCCCGTACAGTCCTGGCACTTTCCCGAATCCAAATTGCCGTACCATCCCGACGATAAATTTGCGACTCGAAGTTTTTGACTGCACCGTGAGTTTGCATGAGTTGGATAAACTGATGGCGTTGCTGCGGTTCGACGTACAGTTGGTGTTCGATATCCGTCAAAGAAGCCATCAAATCCTCGACGTTATCGTAGCCGTAGATGCGAGCGAGGGCGGGATTGGCGCTAAGATAGTGACCGTCTGGTGTGGTTTGAAAGATGCCTTCTAAAGCGTTTTCAAAAATACTGCGATATTTGGTTTCAGCACGCGCGAGGGCTTCTTCGTTATGTTTGCGTTCGGTAATGTCGGTAATAAAGCCTTCAATGCCGATTAAGGCTCCTGTCGTATCGTAAACGCCGTGGCCTTTTTCCCAGACCCATTTTTCGCCTTGGTTGCAGCTTTGGATGCGATATTCCAGGACATAGGCTTGCTGATTCTGGACGCGATCGCCCATAATTTTGATAACGCGATCGCGATCTTGAGGATGGATAATCTCGCTGTAGGAAACCGGATTACCCGCAATCAAGGCTGCGGCTGGGTAGCCCGTAAGTTGACTGCAACCGTCGCTAATATAGACCATAGGATAACCTTTACTGGCGTTGGCTTTAAAAAAGATGCCATCGGTGGTATTAATTAAACTAGCTAGACGACGCTCGCTTTCGCGTAAAGCAGCTTCGGTTTGTTTACGCTGGCAAACTTCCCCCAATTGACTCGCAACAATGCTCACCACATCGCTGAGATGGTAATTCAAGTCTCTAGATTCGTTGAAGAAAAAGACTAATACGGCCATCACGCGATCGCCTGCGATAATAGGTACGCCAAAGCTAGTTTTGAGTCCTGCGGTAACAGCCAGATGTTGACGCAAAAACTTCTTAGCTCCGCGTACATCTTCAATCCATAAGGGCTTGCGGTTGAGCCAAACTTGACCGGGTAAACCCACTCCTTTGGGAAAACTAAAATCTTGGCTATACTGATTAAACTGGCGCAAACTCCCACAATCGGCTTCGTACCAGGACTGCGTTAATAATAAAGCCGTATCCTGCTCGTTAGGAATCCACGCTTCCCCATAAAGCCAATTCGTCGCTTGGCAGACTACTTGTAAAGTTAGCTTTAAGGCATCATCAAAGGTAGAGGCTTGACCAATGGTTCTGACTAGGGTTTGTAGCAATTGGTTTTCCTCCTCGATCTTGCGACGCATGGTAATATCGATCATTGAGCCTTCTCGGGCCAGCAACTCCCCCGCATCCGACCACAGGCCATAACCCCTTTCCCAAATCCACTTAGGTTTGCCTTCACGAGGAAACAAACGATATTCTACGTCATAATTTTGGCGTTGCTTTAAAGCTAGGGCAATTTCTGTAATGATACGCGATCGATCGTCGGGATGAATTAAATTTTCCAATAGGAAATGATTGTTTTCTAGCCAGTCTTCAGGGGGATAACCTGTTAAGGACAAAACTGCCTGACTTAGATGTTCAAATTTCCAGAAGCGATCGCCTTTGGGCTTTTTCTCTTCACATCGATAAACCACATCCGCAGAGCGATCGATTAATCTTGAAAGAGAATGACTGTTACGCTGTAGTGCTTGTTCTATTTGTTTTTGATAAGTAATATCATAAAACGTACCAATTACCAAAAGCTCGTTATTGGTAGAAAGCAGTTGTAAAGAAACCAAACCCCACAAAGGCTTTCCTGCCAGGGTTTGTAATTTTAACTCATAATTCGTGAGAGATTGATATTGCTGTAGGGCTTGTAATAAAACCGGCCAAACACTTGCTTCAAAATAATTAGTTAAAATAGGCCTTGCTATCTCAGGATTAATCCCAAACAATAAGTCAAAATATTTATTTGTATATAAAATATGACTATCAGCAACCCGCGCGATCGTCATCGGTACGGGAAAAGCTTGTAATAATTTCTCAAAAGGGCGATCGCTCACTGGATATTGTTGATTTTCCCTGAGTTCTAACCAATCTAAGAGAGACTTTGCTGGCAGTTGAGAATTTGAGAAAAATACCGTTGCGTCGCGATCGCTAGGCTGCATAGCTTCGACTCTCCTTTATCAATAACTGTAACCAACTCCGAACCCAGCAGAACTTTATTCTCCAGCTTCTCAAACAACGCTCTTGCTACTGATTTTAACCAACTCATTCTCTCCCAACTAATTGAGTATTGCCAGCGTCCCGCGATCGCATAGCAAAAGCCCTATAACTTTCGGTAATCTATCACTAGGGAGTACCCTTTCTGGATTAAACTATGTTTGACTTTCTCAGAACCGTTATTTTGAATACAATTCGGTCAAACTTTCTGCGCTCTGATTGTTTTCAACCACGTCGTTTTTAAAAATGATTCGTCAATATCGCTTAACACCCTATGTTTTTTTGCTTCCTGCTGGACTAATCCTGACAATCAGCGTCTTTTTTCCAGCTTTGCAAGCATTTTTACTGAGTTTAACTCGCTACGACCTTATTGGCGATCCCCAATGGATTGGCTTGGAGAACTTTCAGCGTTTGTGGCAAGACCCAGTGTTTTGGCAAACTATTCGCAACACCTTATTATACTTACTGGTTGTTGTGCCTTCCTTGGCGATCTTACCTTTGGGACTGGCAATTTTGGTCAATCGCCAACTTCAGGGAATTCACTGGTTTCGGACTTTTTTTTATACCCCGGTAGCAATTTCTATGGTAGTTGCGGGTATTGCCTGGAAAGCCCTTTATTCGTCCAATGGGGTACTCAATCAAGGAGTTCAGCAACTTGGCTTCGAGACAGGGATTCCTTGGCTAACTAGCCCCCAATTCGCCCTAGGAAGCGTGATGGTGGTCACGATTTGGAAAGGCTTGGGGTACTATATGGTAATCTATCTCGCGGGCTTACAGAGCATTCCTGGGGAACTCTACGAAGCCGCAGCCCTTGACGGTTCGGAAGGTTGGCGCAAACATTGGGATATTACGATTCCTTTGATGCGTCCGTATTTGGTTTTAGTCGCAGTGATTTCGGCAATTGCGGCCACTAAAGTATTTGAGGAGGTGTATATTATGACTCAAGGCGGCCCCCTCAACAGTTCTAAAACAGTGGTTTATTATCTTTACGAACAAGCTTTTACAAATTTAGAAATTGGCTATGGTTGTGCCATTGGTTTAGCCTTATTTCTCGTGATTTTTCTGCTGTCTTTAGTCAATCTGGCAGTTTCTCAGGGTCGCGGCTTGTATAGCAATTTGTCTTGAATAATGGTGTTTTAACAAGGTTTTTGTCGTCAATATTCTGGCTAGTTGTCTTTAATTTTACGACGATAAAGTATCGGGATTAATGCCTAATTCTTGTAGTTTTGCTAAAGCTTGGTTGAGTTTTGTTTGAGTGCGATCGCGTTCGGCCAAGGCTTCATCTCGTTCGGCCAAGGCTTCATCTCGTTCTGACATACTGGATTCCGGGTCAACGAAACAGCGATTGTCGGGATAAAATACTGCCAAACCATCTTCAAAAAGTTCAAATCGAATCTGTAATAAAGGCGATTTCCAGGGCAAATACAAAGCTGTAATTAAAGTAAAAATATCATTGCTTTTTTCCCGTACAAAGCCCCAAAAATCCTGGCGTTGGGGGTCGTAATAATAGCTTTCTAATACCCCATAATCTTCATAAAACTTTTGTTTTTCAGCCATTTCTCGACGGCTATTGCTAGGAGAAAGAATCTCAAAAACCACTTGGGGAGCAATATTATTTTCCTCCCACTGTTTGTAGCTACCGCGATAGCCGCGAGGACGACCCAATACCACCATAACATCGGGGGCTTGGCGGGGTGCAGGGGGTTGCTCGACTTCGACGGGATACCACAGCAAATCTCCAGCCACAAATGCTTCTCGGTCTTTGAGTAAATGCTTCAAATTAGTAGCCAGACGGACAATCCATTCGTACTGCTCGGTATTATCAGACATGGGCTTGCCATCCGAATCGGGATAGAGAATTTGCGAAGATAAAGGAGCTTGAACCATAATTTATTTAAGCAGAGCTAGTCTAAGTTAGTACATTATAACTATTTGGCGATGACAACAATTTAATTTGAATGAGAACTAAAGAAAATTGCCGCCAAAATAATTAGTCCCAGTAACATTAAAGGAACGATAAGATTAACCCAAGTCATTGAAATAGTAAGCATTGACTCTCCATCCGGTGTAAGCTTAATCGTAGCGCGATCGCCCTTGCTGCCCATTAACTTTTATCACAACAATGGTATGACTTCTTCAGGACAAGTAATATGGTTGCAAGAGCGGACGGAGTTGGGTGTCTTACCCTCAGAATCCCTAGACGATCTCGCCCCCCAGCTACAATCTCAAGAAATTGCAGCTAACACCACCCTCACCCGCGAGGGGCAATCCCCCGATGGACTCTACATCCTCTGTGAAGGACACGCAGAAAGCAATCGACCCCTCAACAACCCCGAAGTTTTACAAAGCGTGAGCTTGCTACCGGGGTCAACGATTAATCTGCAAGCCTTACTCCTCGACCAAACCACCCCCCAAACCATTATCGCCAAAACCCCTTGTAGATTTTGGTTTCTGCCTCGCGCAGCCTTCCAAGAATGGGTCAAACAATACCCCAGTATTACCCAAATTATTGCCCAACAACTTGCCCAAGAAGTGAGCCAACTGGCAAGCCAACTCAGTTTTGAACAAGAACGTCAGGGAATACTGCGACCTTATTTAATAACCAAAGCCAGACGGGGAATTGTCGGCAAAAGCCGCTATGCAGTGCGCCTCCGCAAACAAATTAAGCAAGCCTCTGATAGCCGAGAATCAGTGCTGATTTTTGGCGAACCTGGACTAGAAAAAGACAATATTGCGGCCCTAATTCACTATGGCTCGCCTTATCGTCGCGAAGCTATAATTCGCGTTGATTGCGATAAGCTACAAGCTAGTGGTGCGGATTTATGGGGTCGAGCAGGGGGTAAGCCGGGTTTACTCGCCGCTTTAGGGGAAGGAACGCTGATTTTAAACAATATTCAGGAGTTAGACCCAGAATTAATCCAACCCATTGCTCATTTACTCGAAACCAAGCGCTATCTCCCGGTTAATCGTCCAGAAGCAACTTCTTTCGAGCCTTCAGTTTCTCAAGCTCGCATTATCCTCATTTCTGAGAAACCTAATTCCAACCTCGATAAATTAGTCGGTCAAACCCTCAAAGTACCGCCGTTACGAGTCCGCAAATCCGATATAGGGGATTGGGTCAACTATTACATCAGTATAATTTGCCGAGTGCGGGGAATTCAGCAACCCAATCTCACCCCAGAAGCTCTACGACAGCTACAAGCCTATGATTTTCCCAATAACTTGCGGGAGTTAGAAAGTACGATAAGACGGGCAATTACGCAACTTTCAGGAACAAGGGAACTCACAGAGGAAATTATCTGGCCGTCTCAGAGCAAAAAGCGGCTATTTCGCTTCAATTTACTCAATTCTTATCCTAATTTACGGGATTTTCTCCGCAGTCCTTGGTGGCCTGACCGGATTAATTATGGTTTTACCACGGTGGCCTTTGCGCTAGTGGTGTTGATTTTGTTTTGGGGTCCGCAAACTCGCGATCGCAACTTTGCCCTAAACTTATTTTGGGCGTGGTGGTGGCCGCTGATTCTTTTAGGATTTCCCTTCGTCGGGCGTTTGTGGTGTGCCGTATGTCCCTTTATGATTTACGGAGAAATTACGCAAAAACTGCGGCAATCTTTCCTTCCCCAACCCCTCAAAGCCTGGCCGCGTCAAGTGGCTGAGCAGTGGGGAGGTTGGTTTTTATTCAGCTTATTTGCCTTAATTCTGCTTTGGGAAGAAGTTTGGAACTTAGAAAATACCGCTTATCTTTCGGCTTGTTTATTATTGCTTATTACAGCCGGAGCGATGATTTTTAGCGCTATTTTCGAGCGTCGCTTTTGGTGTCGCTATCTTTGTCCCATTGGGGGGATGAATGGGTTATTTGCGAAGTTATCGATGACAGAGTTACGAGCGCAACAAGGGACTTGTTCGGCAGAATGTACCACCTATCAATGTTATAGAGGAGGGCCTGCAAAAGGCGAAGGTCAAGCCACGGAGGGCTGTCCGTTGTATTCCCATCCGGCTCAAATGCAGGATAATCGCGATTGCGTACTGTGTATGACTTGTCTGAAAGCTTGTCCCCATCGCTCAGTCGAGTTTAATGTGCGTTTACCGGGAATTGAGTTGTGGACAACCCATACTTCCCGCAGCTACGAGGTAGCCTTGTTGCTGCTGTTGTTGGATGCGGTATTTCTACACAGTTTGCCTCAGATTAATACGGCTTGGGGATGGCATTGGGATTTGAGTCGGTGGGAGGTGCATTTGGGTTTGTCGGTGTTGGTGTTGAGTCTCCCGGCTTTGATTCCTTTGGGGATGTATGGGGGAGTTCGCGGCTTTTACAAGCTGTTGAAGACGAGTAAACCGCGGCCTTTTGTAGAATTGGCTTATGGTTATCTTCCTTTAGTTTTGGGGGCAAATTTGGCGTATTATTTGCCTCTGGGTTTGGGGGAAGCCGGACGCATTATACCCGTGAGTTTGGCAACATTCGGCTTGCAGGGTGAGGGTTTGCCGATTTTGGTGGCTCATCCTGCGACGATTAATTTTCTGCAAGGAGTGAGTTTGGGAGTCGGGATGTTGCTGGCTTTGGTACTTACCCAAAAGATTGCCCGTCAACCGTTGCGATCGCTTCTACCGCAGCATTTGGGTATTATCCTACTAGGGCTGCTGTGCTGGCAGTTGTTGGTCTAGCGCCGATTCGCAGCATTTGATTCCCTCCACGCTGAAATTCGTAATTAACTGCTTCTATCTTTGTGTCATAACCTCTTTCTCGTAATTGCTGTATCAGAGGTTGGAGGTGAGCCGAAGTTTCCCCGGAAAAGTTCTCAACAAGGGGGAAAACGCGCACTTCTGGGGCTACCCTTAGCATTTCCAGAAGGGCATCTCGGTGGCAGTCAAAGGAGAGTTGTTCGGTGTAGGTGAATAACAAATGACTGCACAATGCTAGGCTAAATTGGGCATCCTTAAAGGGTAGTTGTGGTAGTTGGGCAACGAGGTAGCGGTTTTGTTGTTTACCAGTGGGGAAGTCTGCGAGAAACTGCTGCATCGCGGCTAAACGCACTTCTCCTAATTGTTCGGGAGTTTCTATATCTTGCCATAGGAAGCGGTCAGCGCGATCGCGAAGTCCCTGTAAAATAATCGGATAAGTTTCTTGGATGCGGCTGGCAATTGTTGAAGCATTAAATTGATAAATGGGGTCGCAGGAAACAACTTTATAATGTTTTTGAGTCATTTCAGCGTTAAAACTGGACGGCCCCCCACCACAGTCTAAAATTGTACCTTCTAAGTCTTGGGGAGTTAAGTTAAACATAGCTTGATATTCGCTGCCAGAACGACCCCAAAGAACAATATTTTTGAGTTTAAATTGAGATGGCATCATGCGCGATTTTTCTCTTTTTAAATACCATTGGGCAGAGTAAAATAAAAAGTTGTACCGACATTTACCTGAGACTCTAGCCAAATTTTGCCGCCGTGGGCTTTGACAATTTTGCGACAAATAGCTAAACCGATACCAGTGCCAGGATGCTTTTGCTGCTGGGGATTGAGGCGTTTAAAAGCCAGAAAAATAGATTCAAAATCATCTCGATCGATACCGACACCGCGATCGCGCACGCTGAACTTCACCTCATTTTTATGTGACTCTGCCGCGATTGTAATGTGAGGTGGGCGATCGCCACTGTAAAAAATAGCATTAGCAATTAGGTTTTGAAACAGTGCCAAAAGTTGTACGGGATTCGCAGAGATCGTTGGTAAATCTTGATATTCAATACAAGCTTGACTGGTGGCGATCGCCTGCTGTAAATTAGCTTCAACCTGAGTCAATAAACGATTGCAATCAACTTCTTGGAGATCGTTTTCCTCAATACTACCCAAACGAGCATAAGACAAAAGGTTTTCGATCAGATTATTCATGCGATCGCTAATCTCGTCAATGCGCTCAATGCGTTCCTTAATCCCTGGAGTTGCTTCCTCCCAATATTTCAACATCAATCCCTGAACATTAGCTTTAATACTGGACAAAGGTTGACGCAAATCGTGGGAAACAATCGACGTAAACTGTTCGAGTTCGGTATTAATATGGCGCAGATCGCTATTTAACTGTTTGAGTTCTTGATTTTGTTGCGCGAGTTGATTTTGCTGATGAGCAATAGTTAATTGGTGTTTAACGCGGGCTAAAACTTCATTACCATCGAACGGTTTAGCAATGTAATCAGCCCCTCCTAAGGCAAACGCTTTAACTTTATCAAAACTTTCATTCAAAGCACTGAGAAAAATCACGGGAATACCAGCCGTTTCTTCAGAACTTTTGAGAATTTCGCACACTTGATAGCCGTCCATTTCCGGCATCCGAATATCTAGTAAAATCAAATCGGGAGGATCGTAACAAACAGCCCGTAATGCTTGCTTACCATTAATAGCTTGCCGAACTTCGTAGCCTGCTTCTGTCAGTATTTGCAGCAACAACTGACCATTTTCAATGAGGTCATCAACAACCAAAATATCACCACGAACAGCTTGCGGTTGTACAGAATACATAGTCAGGCAAAAAATTTATTCTATAAGTTCAATAATGCGGTCGAAATCCAAGCGCTCTATCCAATAAGATAATGTGGCAATGATTTCCGATTTTTCAGGAGGCAATTGAGCAATTAACTGGCGCAGTTGTTTGCTACGGGCTGATAAAGCTGCCAAACGCAGTTGCGATCGCCATTGAGCCGACATCGTGTTTATTTCAGCTTTGACAATATGATGTTCCAGGAGAGGTTGAGTGAGTTTTGACTTTGGATGAGATTGTACAGCATATTCATAATTTAAGTGCAGACAATTAGCAATTTTTCTCAAAAGCTCGGCTTCCGAAAACGGTTTAACAATCCAATCCTGAAAACCCAAATCGTTGAGGTAAACTTGGGGAGTCTGGAAAACGCTCGCCGTTAAGCCAATAATGGACGTTGGCAAACGTTTCGGGTTTTGTTGCTCGATGTGGCGAATTTGCTTTACCGCTCCATAACCGTCGAGGATCGGCATCCGTATATCCATTAAAATTAAGTGAGGATGCCAGGCTCGCCACAATTCCACCCCTTCAACCCCATTCACCGCCGATCGCGTCGTAAAACCCAGAGGTTCGAGCAAACCCATTAATAACTGGCAATTGGTTGAGTCGTCTTCGACAATAGCAATGCGATAATCTTGATTTTGATGAGCGATCGCGATCGCGTGTTGTTCGACAGGAGTGGAAGTAGTCTCGATCGACTCCAACCGACGGCAAGGAATCTGAAACTGAAAAACCGAACCTTGATGCAATTGACTGCGGACAGCGATTTCCCCACCGAGCAAGCGGACAAAATGCTGGCTAATGGCTAATCCTAAACCCGTTCCCTCCGTGGTGCGATCGTGTAAAGAGTGACTCAAGGAAGTGGGGGTATCACTTTGGCGAAAAGCCTCAAAAATCGCCGTCAATTCGCTAGATTTGATGCCAATCCCCGTATCTTCCACGGCAAAACTCAACTCTACCATCGTCCCCTCAATTGCCGTTGTGAGTGCTGACGCTCGCAAAATCGCATAACCTGTTTCAGTAAACTTCACCGCATTACTCAACAGATTAACCAAAGTCGAACGCAACTTTTTACGATCGGTTTCAATAAATTGTGGCAGATTGGGCGATCGCTCAATTTGCAAAGTCAAACCTTTTTGAGCCGCTTTAAAACTAAACATTTCTTCGATTTGGTCGAGCATCTGCCATAAATCAAAGCCTTCTGGCGTAAAATTGACGCGACCCGCTTCAATCTTCGATAAATCCAGAATATCGTTGATTAAAGTCAAAAGATGTTCTCCCGACCGTTTGATAATCTCGATATATTCTTGTTGTTGGGGCAAAACCGCCGCTTCATCATCCCAAGTTTGAGTTGTAGTACGGTCGAGTAATTGCGTAAACCCCAAAATAGCATTGAGGGGCGTTCGCAGTTCGTGGCTCATATTCGCCAAAAACTCGCTTTTCGCCCGATTCGCTGCATCAGCCATCTCTTTGGCTTGTTCGAGTTGAGTTTGGACGCGATCGCGTTCATGGAGTTCATTTTTGAGGCGATCGTAGAGTTGTGTTTGTTGAATCGCGATCGCTGCTTGAATTCCGACTTGACGCAGTAAATCCACTTCCCAAGACTGCCAATCTCGTTGTTGATAACATTGATGCACGATCAACAACCCCCAAAGCTTATCTGCAACCACAATCGGTACAGACAAACGAGACTTAACGTGCAAATCTCGTAGATAGTGAATCAAACAAGCAGCCATCCTATCTTGCTCGACATCAGGAATGACGCGGGGTTCGCCTTGGCAATAACGATAATAGCAATCCTGGGGAAACTGCTCGTCAGCGAACCGCATACCCAAAGTAGAAGCAAAACCCTCCCGCGTGGCTTCGTGACTCACCCAACCTTCGTGATTGGGTAAGAGGCGAAAAATTAAAGCACGGTCTACTTTCAGAAGCTTGCGGGTGTCTCCCACCGTCAAATTGAGAATTTCGTCCAAATCAACAGAACTGTGGATATTTTGAGCAATTTTAGTCAACAAGCGCTCGCGGTAAATTTGTTGATGTAGGGCTTGTTCGGCTGTAAAGCGATCGCTAATATCCGTGACAGCCCCAATTACATAGGAGGGATTATTATCGGGATCGCAGACCAGAGATAACGCTAAATTGACCCAACTTACACCATTTTTCTTGGTTTTATAGGCTTTTTCTACTGAATAACTCATAGTTTCTCCAGTAATTAAACGCTGCCACCGTTTTTGAGCCGCCGCTTCCGAATCATTAGCCACAATCTCGATGTATTCTAGGGTCATCAACTCCGCTAGGGTGTAGCCCAATAAATTGCAGAACTTCTGATTCACTTGCTCGAAACGACCCTCTAGAGAAACCACAAAAATGCCCACTGCGGCTTGTTCAAATAAAGCTCGCCAACGTTCCTCGCTGTGACGCAGAGCAAAATCGGCTTGTTTGCGGTTGGTGATATCTTCAGAAATGCCTGCGGCTCGGATAATCTGACCCCGCGAGTCAAAAATGGGAAAAGCGCGATCGCCAATCCAACGAATCTCGCCATCGGGTCGGACAATGCGATACTCAATCTCAACGTCATGACCCTTTTGCTGGCGATCGCGAGCTTGTAAAATAATCGGGCGGTCTTCGGGCAAAACCGTCTCTAGCCAGTCTTCCAGTTGAGTAATACTGGCGATCGAGCGTCCCCAAATAAACTCAAAAGCCGGACTGACATAAACCAACTGATTTTGAGCAAAATCCGCCAACCAAAACACCGCTTGTAGATGATTTGCCAACTGCCGAAAACGCTCCTCACTTTCTCGGAGCGTGTCTTCGGCTTGACGACGCACCGTAATATCCCGCGCACAGACCACATAAACCAAACTGCCTTCCCACTGCGCGATCGCGACGCTAATCTCCCCAATCCCCAAACTGCCATCTTCGCGGGTAATACCAATCTCAGTGGTGTTATCCGTGAGTAACGGTAAGCCCAATTCTTGTCCGAGTAAATTTTCAGCAGTGCGTTGAAACAAGCGCAACGCCGCACAATTGGCAAACTTGACATAGCCGCGACGATCGACAATCAAAATCCCGTCTTTTAAGTTGGCAATAATAGGGTTGGATTCTATTTCAGGTAGCCTCGGATAAATTCTCGCAGCCAACACCAGCCGGAGCGATCGCTCGCACAACGATACCCCAATCTCAGACCACAGCCAGTAATCGGCTGCTCCCCAATCCAAAGCCATTTGACCGATATCTTTGTGGTCGCATAAAGCAATAATTGGCTTTTGATCTAGAAATTTCTCGGTAAATTGCCGATCGGATTCGCTAAACTCAACCAAGTAGCCATGACAATAAGCGATCGCCCAGTCATCCCCCGGTAGAATATGGTAAGTCGCCGTCTCAATCGCCGCGATCGCCTCATAAAGCGGTTCGAGATCGCGATCGCTCCGCACCCATAGCCCCAAGCAGATTGGGTCAGAAATCGTGTTTTTTCCCTTCTCCACAGCTTGCCTCCTAGGGCGATCGCTTCCCCATAAAAAAAAGGAGTATCTCTACTCCCTGTAATTTATCTAGTTTTAGCGAAAATGGGGCTGTAAGCAGGTGCTGATTTACGACCCCCCCTACACCCCCAATTATTGCGTTTTAACTTAATCAACGCGCTCTAACTGCCATAAAATTTGATTGCCCTCTCGTCGTACTCGCGAAACGACCCAGTTACGCCAAGGCCAGTGATCGCCGCGACTGGTGACTGCACTCGCATTGACATCCATCAGATCGGCAAGTTCGGAACTACTAATCAAATAGCCTTTGCTGGCGATTTCATCGGCGACTCGCAAAGACTCGATTAAATTACGCAGTTGGGTAACCCGCACCTCGCGGGGTAATTGTATATCTTCGGTGGGTTGAGCCAGTGAGTTATTCGTCATTGTTGTTACTTGGGCGGTAAGACTATTTTGCTGTTTCTCTTGATAACGTACCGTTTTTTCTGGATTTGAATCTGATAATCCTGCTACCTTAGGTGTGAGTTTTTTATTCAAAGATACCGCGAGATTCAAATTTGGGGGGTGACGCAGCACCGGAGGTCGATTTTGAGCAAAACCGCGAGCGATCGCGTCGCAGCGTTCGTTATCGCGATCGCCGCTATGGCCGCGGACGTGCTGCCATTGAACTAAGCTGGAATTTAAATCATCAAGGGTGTGCCACAAATCTTGATTGAGGACGGGATCGCCTTTAGAATTTTGCCAATTGCGCCTTTTCCAGCCTTTGATCCATTGGGTAATCCCTTTAAGGACATATTCGCTATCCGTACATAGGGCTTGCTGAAGAAAGTACTAAGCCAGACAGCGAGGGCAAACCAACGGGCA
>JAWQFT010000042.1:0-35620 GCA_035968055.1 Jaaginema sp. PMC 1080.18
CGTTTTTGCTCGTTCGTCTCTTCAATCTTTTCCACAGCATATTAAACTTTTTTAAAAGTCTTTTTATGGTGCTTTTACTAATCTTAATATCCCATTCTTTTTCCACCTTTGCCGCCACTTTATTTAAACTCTTCGGTGTCTCTTTGACCCAATCTTTAACTTGAGCTTCTTGAGCGGCGTTCAGCTTCGGGTTTCTTCCTCTTCTTTTCTGGTCGTAAAGACCTCTTAATTTTTGATCTTCCCAACGAGTCAACCAGTTGTATATTGTCTTACGGCTCACTCGAAAAATATTCATTAATTCTTCAATTTCGTATCTTTGATAACTTAAAATTATACATTGGGCGCGGTTTCGGACTTGGGGGGATTTGCTTTGTTGACTAATTCTTTCTAAGAGTTTTTGGGTTTCCGGATTTAAGTCGCGAATAAATCTCATCACTTTCCAATTTTAGTTTCCTTGACTTATTCTATAATTAAATTTAGTATTATAGGTAAAGACTTTTGCATGGCTGCTTAATAAGACCGAGGCAAGAAAGCAGAAGGGGAAATGTGAAAAAAATTAGCCAACTTTTCAATATGTTCTACCGTTAACTTTTGCTGACCCTTCAAAATTGACGAAATAATCGATTCTGTTTTAAAAATGGGGACTAAATCTTTTTGTTTGAGTCCCAATTCCTGAATGAGCGCTTTGAGTAATTCAACACCATACAAATCAGGAATTAAAACAGACTTTTCTTCGTAGTCATAAACAAGAATACCTAACAGATTAAGATATTCTTGTTCCTCTGGAGTCATGTCACCAGAATCCAACAAAGTGTCGATTACTGCTTGGGTGGCAAGCAAGTCTTCCTCTAATTTAATCGGACGAGGCGGGAATTTTTGTAGTAATTCAAGATAACGATTGGATTGCGTTGAAAGCATAATATAAAATCCGAAAACACAACTACAAGTTGAGAACCCCGGTTTCTTATTAGCTGACATGATAAAGTTAGAATTTGACCGCAGAAACCGGGGTTCTGAATGCTCGCTGGCGGATTAATTCCCTCAACTCATCTCGTAACCAAACACATTCGGGTCAACTTCACCCAAATCAATATCCCCCAAACCATATTCTGCCCAACGCCGTTCTACCATAGCCGCTACATCTGCGTCGGATTCTAGAGGTTCGCCCCATTCGTGATTAGTTTCCGGGGGGATTTTCGTGGTCGCGTCGATGCCCATACGCCCCCCTAAACCGATTTTTTGGCTGGCGAAGTCGAGGGTGTCGAAAGGGGTATCATCGAGGATGAAAACGTCGCGGGTGGGGTCAACTTTGGAACTAATGGCCCACACCACTTGCCGGGGGTCGCGGATGTTGATATCTTTGTCCACAACAATCACAAATTTAGTATAGGTGAATTGCGGTAAGGCACTCCAGAAAGCGAGGGCGGCGCGACGGGCTTGGCCGGGGTATGCTTTATCAATGGAGATTACGGCGGCTTTGTAACTCAGGGCTTCCATAGGTAGGAAGAAGTCGGTAATTTCTGAGACTTGTTGCCGCAAAATGGGGGTATAGATGCGATTGAGGGCCAAGGCCATCATGGCTTCTTCTTTGGGGGGACGACCGCTAAAGGTGGTGAGGTAAATGGGGTCTTTGCGGTGGGTCAGGCAGTGGAAGCGCACGAGGGGAGAGTCTTCCACGCCGCCATAGTAGCCCATGTGGTCGCCAAAGGGGCCGTCGGGCAGGACTTCTCCTGGGGTAATTGTGCCTTCGAGGATAAATTCTGCGTCTGCGGGGACTTCGAGGTCGAGGGTTTTACATTTGGTCAATTTTACACCGGAACCGCCGTACAGCCCGGCAAATAGCCACTCAGAGAGGTCTACGGGGATGGGGGTGGCCGCGGCCATAATGAGGAGGGGGTCAACTCCGAGGGCGATCGCGATCTCTAATTTTTTACCTTGTTCGGCAGCTTTTCGCAAGTGTCTAGCCCCACCCCGGACAGATAACCAGTGGACAGTCATGGTGGTTTCAGATTGCAATTGCAGACGATACACCCCGACGTTGGGAGTCCCGGTTTCGCAGTCTTTGGTAATTACTAAGCCGAGGGTGATGATTTTGCCTGCATCCCCCGGATAAGGCCGAATCAGGGGTAAGGTGTTGAGGTCGAGGTCTTTTTCTTCAATGACGACTTGCTGACAGGGAGGAAAGAAGTTGCGTCCGGGTTTGGCTTTGAGGACATCAAATAAGACTTTGCCAAAATCGACGGCTTGGGAGATTTTTTTGGGGGGTTTGGGTTGTTGTAGCAGGGCTAGTTTTTTGCCCAAGGTTTCTAATTCCTGGGGTTTTTCCATATTCATAGCCCAGCAGATGCGTTCAACAGTTCCCAAAAGGTTGACTGCGACGGGGAAAGCCGCCCCTTTGACGTTGGTAAACAGCAGTCCCGGACCTCCGGCTTGCAACATCCGGTTGGAAATCTCGGCAATTTCTAAGTCAGAATCGACTAAGGTATCAATACGTCGCAGTTGACCGCGATTTTCTAGAAGTTGAATAAAGCCCCGTAAGTCTCTTGCCATTGTTTGAAGTTTTGTGAAGTCTATGTTTATTGTAAGGGGTTGGGTAAGTTGCGGTGGCTGAAGGCTTTGGCATTTTCCCCGGAATAAGTAGCAGCAATTTGACCGTTACCCACGACTTGATATTTATAGGTGACTAAGCCTTCTAAACCGACGGGGCCGCGAGGGGGCATTTGTTGGGTACTAATGCCGACTTCTGCCCCAAATCCATAACGGAAACCATCGGCAAAACGAGTGGAACAGTTATGATAAACTCCTGCCGCATCGACTTGGTTTAAAAAGGTTTGGGCGGTACTATTATCTTCGGTGAGAATTGCGTCTGTATGTTTCGATCCGTAGGTGTTAATGTGGGTAATAGCTTCTTCGACTGAATCGACAATTTTCACGGCTAAAATTAAGTCGCTATATTCAGTTTGCCAATCTTCTTCTTGGGCGGATTTTACTTTAATAATATCCTGGGTTTTGGTATCACCCCTGAGTTCGACGTTGGACATTTGGGCTTGTAATTGAGGTAGGAATTGGGGGGCAATGTCTTGGTGAACGAGGAGAGTTTCGATGGCGTTACAAGCGGCGGGATATTGCGTTTTTGCGTCGATGGTTACGGGAATGGCTTTCTCAATATTGGCAGCTTTATCGACGTACAAATGACAGATACCATCGGCGTGACCGAGGACAGGAATGCGGGTGTTATCTTGGACGTAACGGACAAAGGAATTTGAGCCTCTGGGGATTATTAAATCGACGTATTTATCGAGTTTTAAGAGTTCTTGAATTTCGCCTCTGGTAGTGAGGAGTTGAACAGCGTTATGATTGACTTGAGTTTGAGCAAGGGCATCGCGAATAACGCGGGTTAATACTTGACAAGATTGCAGGGCTTCTTTACCGCCTTTTAGGATTACGCCGTTACCGGATTTTATGGCTAAACTGGTAATCTGAATCAGGGCTTCAGGACGGGCTTCAAAAATAATGCCGAGTACCCCCAGAGGACAGGTAATTCGTTTTAAGATTAAGTTTTCATCTAACTCACGATGAATCTGAATTGTGCCAATAGGATCGTCTAATTGGGCAACATCTTTGACTCCCGCGATCGCGCTTTTTAATTTGGTCTCACTGAGCTTTAAACGGGCGTACAAGGCAGGGGAAATGCCTTCAGCTTCGGCGGCTTCACAATCGGCTTTATTCGCAGCGAGAATGTCAGTTTCGGCAGCTTCGAGGGCTTGGGCAATGAGGGCGATCGCGTCGTTACGATCTTGTGTTGATAATACCGCTAATTGACGAGCCGCGTCACGGGTTTGTTGGGCGATTTCTGTGAGTGAGGGGGTTGCTATTACCATAATGTTCAATACAGTAACTATTGTGAGGTACTGTAATCTACTCCTTAATTGGGCGACAAAGTTACGATATTGTTTTATTTTACCTTATTTTGTTCTCATGTTTGAGGGCGGTTTTGATTGTTTTTACAATTGAGATTTGGTAAAGTTACTTTAATTTTCAGGAAATTTTAAGCAAGTTATGTTTAGATTGAAAATTAGTGCTGAGTTTAACTATTTTTAGAAGTAGTTGAAATTTGAGTAATCCTGCTTCAATGTAAGTAATCAACTCCACTATTTCTGTGCAATTATCGTTTTTGGTTTTAATGTTTAAAAAGTTTTTACCAATGCAAGCTCTGAGTTTCAAGTCTTTAGTTTTTGCTATCCTAACTTGTTTTTTGGTGGTGGCTTGTCAGAGTTCGCCAAACTCCCTTGATTCTGGCAATGTTCCTGATGCTAATACGACCCAATTGAGCGAAATTAAGTTTGGGGTTGGCCCTTATTTTCCCACACCGAATGAAAATCGCGAACAGTTCGATCCCTTTTTTGAGAAACTCGCTGAAGCGGTTAATTTACCGGCTGATGTTACTGTAACAGAAGATTGGGTAGGCATTTCTGAGGCGTTGCGATCGCGTACCCTAGATGTAGCTTGGTTGGGCCCTTGGGGCTATGTTTTAGCGAATAATACCGATCCGTCAATTGAGGCGATCGCGACGGTAAAATATAAGGATAATCCGGTGTATTATTCGGTGTTGATGGCTCGTGCTGATGCTCCTTTTGATACATTGGAGGACGCGATCGCACAAAGTCAAAATGGCGAGAAGTTACGGCTGAGTTTGGCGGATGTAGGTTCAACTTCGGGCTGGTTAATTCCGACAGCAGAATTTGAACGGTTGGGTGTAAATCCCCAAGAAGTTTTTGATTATAATGAGGGGGCAAGTCACGCAGCCCAAGCGATTGCTGTCCTGAGTAATCAGGTGGATATTGCCTCAGATTATGACCGCAATTTGGATGTTTTAGAAAGTACTGGACGCATCAAGAAGTCTGACCTCAAAATCATTTGGAAATCCGCTCCTTTACCGAACGATCCGATTGCTGTTCGTGGGGGTTTACCTGATGAGGTTAAAGCGAAGTTGCAAGAAGCTTTGGCTAATATTTCTCCTGAAGAAGCGACAGAATTATTACCAGAAAATTATACGGGGTTTGTGGTTTCTGATGGTAAGAATTACGAGCCAATTCAAAAGGCGGGTAAGTCGGTGGGTAAGCTAGAAGAATAGGTTATTTGGTTGTTGGTTATTAGTTGTTGGTTATTGGTTATTAGCGTAACGCACCGAAATATAAACATTTTAGCTGAAATAATTCAGTGTAGGGTGGGCATCGCCCACAATCTTTCTTTGAACCTTATTATTATATTTCCAGCTACGAATCTAGTCAAAAAAATAACGCATTACCTTGACTAATTCTATACAAAATTCTTCAACAAGTAATCGTTTATTACAATTAACTCAGCCGATATAAACTATATATTTATGACCATTCCGCCAGAAAAAGTTAGTCATTATTCTTCTCCCGTTGACCAAATATTAGAGAAAGAACAAAAACGAAAAAGTGGAATTGGCTATACCTTAAAACAAAGCTTTGGGCTGATTCTTATTCTGGCTTTGTTTGTCGCAAGTTGGTATACAGCCGAAGTTTCACCGCCAGCTTTTTGGGAAGGTTTACCTCGGTTAGCTTCGTGGCTAGAAAGAATGTTTCCCCCTGACTTTTCCGAAGTTTCAACCTTTTTGATTGCGACTTGGGAGACTCTCGCGATCGCGATTGTGGGGACGGGAGTTGCAATTATTTTGGCTTTACCTCTGGCTTTAATCGTGGCGCGTAATTTAACACCATTACCTCAAATTGCGCCTATTTTACGCACGATTCTCAATTTGCTGCGTGGAATTGATACGGCAATTTTTGCTTTATTTTTTGTTTCGGTGGTGGGTTTAGGTCCGTTTGCAGGAGTGTTGGGAGTGGCTTTTCATACGACGGGATCGATGGCTAAATTGTATGCAGAAGTTTTGGAAACTATCCCGATGAAACCGATTGAAGCAATTAAAGCTACTGGAACAGATTCTCTGAGGACTTTTGCTTTTGCGGTGCTACCGGAAGCGTTACCGGGATTGATGAGTATTAGTTTATATTTGTGGGAATTTAATGTGCGTTCTTCGGTAATTTTGGGTATTGTGGGAGCAGGGGGAATTGGTTATGAGTTATTGGTCAGTTTAAAGTTGTTGGATTTTGGCAGACTGAGTACGATTTTGCTGTTAATTTTGTTGATGGTTAGTTTGATTGATGGGGTAAGTGCTTATTGTCGTAAACAGTTAAGTTGAATGATGCTCGTTGTCGAAAATCTCAGTCAAAGTTATTCTGAAAATAGCTTAGTTTTGGATAATATTAGTTTCGCGATCGCCCCCGGTACGTTTACGGCTATTTTAGGACGGAGTGGTGCGGGGAAAACCACCCTATTGCGCTCTCTTTTGCGGCTTCATCAACCCCAAAAAGGTCATGTTTGGTTTAATCATTGCGATCTGCTTTCTTGCTCGTCGCGAGAGTTACAAAAACAGCGTCGTAATATTGCCACTATTGCCCAACAATTTAACTTAATTTCTCGTCGTAATGCCTTAGAAAATTGCTTGGGAGGAAGGCTCAATGAAATTCCGTTATGGCGTTGTTTTCTCAACCGTTTTCCTGTAGAATTACAGCGAGAGGGACTGATAGCTTTAGAGCGAGTAAATTTGCTAGAAATGGCATTTCAGCGAGCCGATCGTCTTTCGGGAGGACAACAGCAACGAGTCGCGATCGCACGAGCTTTGACCCAAAAAGCTTCTCTGATTTTAGCAGATGAACCCGTGGCCAGTCTCGACCCGCAAACAGCCCATCAAGTCTTGAGTTTACTGCGATCGCTCTGCGACCAAG
This sequence comes from Jaaginema sp. PMC 1080.18, assembly GCA_035968055.1. GTDB lineage: Bacteria > Cyanobacteriota > Cyanobacteriia > Cyanobacteriales > Spirulinaceae > Jaaginema. The sequence continues at coordinate 6,816 of JAWQFT010000042.1, forward strand.
ACCATCTCACGGTAATTTGTAACTTACATCAAGTGGAATTGGCTCGTCAATATAGCGATCGCCTTCTGGGTTTAAATCGAGGTAAACTGATTCTAGATTGCCCAACTTCTGAGTTGAAAGCATCAGATTTTCAGCAGATTTATCAATGATATTCTGGCGGTTGTGGTTAAAATAAATAAGACCAGTGCAAACTCTACAAATCTCGTAATTCACTTTCCATAAAGCTAAAACAATATGAAAATAATTCGTCCCGGCAAAAAAATTACCCTAGCCTTAACAGGTTTATTGCTCTCTGGCGTTAATATTCGTGAAGCTGAGTCGAAAACTGCAATTTCTCCGGTAGAATCAGAGGCGATCGCCCAGTCGGATTCCCAGCCTATTGCCCAAGCTTGTCCCGAATCCTGGCAGCAGCGACGGCGTTATGCTCGCGTCAACACCCGCAGTAGCGATTTGCGGATTCGATCTACCCCCGGAGGTCGTATTATTGGCAGTGTACCCAAGGGCTGGAGTGTAGTTGTCGCAGAAAGAAGTTCTACGGGAACTTGGACACGAATTAGCGAAAATTATCCTTCAGTTTCGGCTCCGAATTTGCGTAATGGTTGGGTGGCAACTCGCTTTCTTCAAGACTTGGGGATGCTTTGTCAAAAGCCGATGGCTGCGGTGACAACACCTTTACTGGCAGCAGAAAATTCTCAGCAATATACGGCTCAGGAAGATTGGACAGAGATAGCCGAGCGAATTGTCGAAAATTCTCAGAGATAGTCTTTAGAAATTAGAAGTTGTAACCCCAGTTTCTCGCTAATTAAAAGTCTGGGGTTACAATTCACAGAAATTACTGTACGAAGATAAAGGGAATGACTGTATAGTCGTGGATAATTTCTCACCTTTTTTGCGATCGCGGCTAGAAACGGTACTAACCGCAGCCCTCAAAGCTCCTGGGAATCGAGAGCGTTTTCAGCACGGGGGTTTGATTACCCCAGATGATACCTTAGTACGGGATTGGCGCGATCGCTTTCTCAATCTTCCCGTACTCAAGAAAGAGGTAATTCGTCAAGCCCCCGGACAGTTTTTAGCCACTGTAGAGGATATTGTCTACCGAGGCTCAACCAGTGGTAGTCGGGGAGAGGCTTATCTCTTTTTTGCGGGAAGTCAGTGGAATCAGCAACGGTTGAAATCGCGACGGCAATTGTGGGAATGGTGGAGAATTGACGACAATACGCCTATTATCAATCTAGCCAGTCGTTTGTTACCGTCGAGAGTTCCAGACTTGTCCGTGTTTGGTGCAATTAACCGAGATTGCGAAGATTTATTATTTGATGTTTTAGAGCGAGAATCGGGAATTATTCGGGGCTATCCCAGCCGTTTGTGCGAAATCGCAAGTCTCATTAAAATGCAAGCTCCTTATATCAAAGCCGTCATTTGTACGGGTGAGCCTTTATTCGAGCAACAAAAAGCCTTGCTAGAAAATTGTTTTCAAGCCCCAGTCATCAACGAATATGGCTGTCACGAAGCCGCAGTTTCCGGGTGGACTTGTCCCGAAGTTGGACGCATTCACCTCGACGAAAATCGCTGCTACTACGAGACAAGGGACGATAACCTCATTGTCACAGATTTGTGGAACGAAACGATGCCTCTGATTCGCTACCAAGTAGGCGATCGCATTCAATTATATCCCGATTCTTGTCCTTGCGGTCGTCTCGGTTTGACGGGGGAATTTTGGGGACGCAGCGAGGATAAAATCGGCACTCGCGAGGGTTTTAAAGCCGTGGGAAAAGTAGCAATGCCGCCCCTCCCCGGTATCCTTCATTACCGTATCGAGCGAGAATCGGCTTTGCACGTCCACGCTGGAATACAGCCCGATCCAAAATTACCTCAAACTCATTTTATCCCCTTTCTCGAAACCTGGATACGAGAAACTTTTGGGGAGGTAGAATTAGCCCTTACCGCGTTTCAGTCTCCCCCTCCACCTCAACCTCCAATCTGGGATGATGCCGAATGGTTGGAAATGATAACCCAAGCATCTTGGAGCAAATGGCTGGTATCGGGAGCGATGCCCGTAGGAGAAGCCAAAGAAACCGCAAAACTGCTGAAAAACCTAATAAGTCCCCAAATTATCGGCGTAATCCTGCCCTCGATTATCCAACAAGAAATTACGCAACTGGCTCAAAGTCCCGTTTCCTCAAACCCCACCCTCGAAAACCTCAAAGGACGAGTCCTACTCCTGGCTTGTAGCTGCATTCAGGAGAGTCAAACTGCCGTCACTTTTTATCACCAAGCCTGCCAAAGACTGAAAAATGCCAACAAGAAGGCCACATTAGATCGGTTAATCCCGATTTTACACCTCCCCCTCAACGTTGTAAATCCCCCAGCGATCGCACTCGATTTTCCCACTTCCTATCCCCTCGACTCCCTCAACATCTACCACCTCCTAGCCGCCTTTGAAACCGCCCTCCACCGTTGTCCCCCCTCAAAACGTCCTTTTGCCCCTCGGCTGCTGCACCCCCCTCTAGCTGTCCTTCTGGGCGATTTGAGCGCTTTTGCCTCTAACTTCACCCTGGCTCATCTCCAGCACTGGGTTGAATTTGTGCGAGGTCAATCCCTTCCCTTCACCACTTCAGAAACTCCCCTTCCCCCCAAGACAGCCGCATGGTTACAATGGCGATCGCAACTCATCCGCAATCCCTCCCAAGCCACCCCGCAACTACAACACCTGGAAAGCCTTGCTCAAACTTCCAGTGAGCAAGCCCGTTTTTACCTAGAAAAAGGCTATCATCACATCCTGACGCAAACTCCCCTCGATCCTACCGAATGGCTTGCGATTATTGAAACCCACGCGGGTAAACTGACGGAAAAAACCGCCGATTTAACTCCCTGGATGCCGATTGTAGCTGCCCTCGTGAAGCCACTATACCAGCAAAACCAGCACGATTTAGCTTATCGTTGCCTGGTTGCAGCTTCCCTTTCCACCCGTCAAAAATCTGCTTTTGAGCGCTTAACCAATAAATACAACCAAAAGCAAGCAATCTTAACCGATATTACTCCTTGGACTGCCACTAACGCTTAAATATGGAAAACTTCGCTCTCATTCTCGATGCTCGAAATTTGCATCACCCCTCAGAATTACAACTCCTGCTTCAGCCTATCCTGGCTCAAATCCCCTCAAGTCTTCATCGCTCCCTCATCATAATTACACCTCATCCTGTAACCGCCTTCCCCCCTCTCCCTCCTGAGTGGCTGATTATCCCCATAGAAGACTTGAAAACGAGCTTAAATCGCTACAATTACCGATGCTTGGGTTATATTCCCCTCATTCCCGAATCTCTACCCACATTACTCCCTCTACCAACAATATACTCGGATTCGCCCGCGTTTATTGCCCCTTGGATTCCCCAGACAAACTTTCCCCTCGAAACTGCTCAAGCTGCTGCCTTTAACCTCTCGACTTGGATTGCAAGTATCGAGTTAGTGCAAAGCAGTTTAACTCAACAATGCCCCGATTACCCCTGGTTATTACCAAAACTAGCCGAAAGTTTAGAAAAGCAAAGCAAAAACTTTCGCTGGCAGGCAATCTCTAGCTCAGAGCCTCCCGTTATACCAAAATTAACCCCCAAAGTCTTAGCCGTCATCCCCCACTATGGCTGCGAAGCTTGGTTGCATCGTTGCTTGCTGTCTCTCGTCAACCAAACTCGTCCTCCTGATAATATTGTCGTTATTGATGACAACTCTCCGACTACTCCGACTGAGATTGTTGCCAAATTTCCCACAGTAACGCTCATGGTTGCACAAGAAAATGTCGGGCCTTATCGCTTAGTACAGCAAATTATCAAAGAAACTGCCTACGATTACTATTTATTCCAAGATGCCGATGATTGGTCTGCTTCTCAACGTCTAGCTCGACTTCTCTCGATGGCAGAAACCCAGAAAGCCGATTTAGTGGGGACTCAAGAAATCCGACTTGACGCAACTACCCAGACGCTTACTTCCATCACTTATCCCTTAGATGTCAATCAAGCCCTCGTAGAAAAACCCGGACACCCCTTACTACACTCTACCAGCTTAGTACGTCGCTCTCTGGTAATGCAATTGGGAGGATTTGCGACAGGATTGCGTTTTGGAGGAGACACCGAATTTTTATTAAGAGCAGCTTTCGTCGGACGTATTGTTAATATCCCTGAATACGGCTATTTCCGTCAAAAACGCCCCCATTCTCTCACAACCGCTCCCCAAACAGGATTAAATTCTCCAGCCCGAAAACAGTTACTCGCTACTTTAAAACAACGAGCCAATGAGAATCGAATTGCGATCGCGCAAGGTAAAAAACCCAACTTAGAACCTTTAGCAACATCAACCCCAATTACATTAAATCATTGTTTTGGCCCCGCACTCAATACCTAGCTTACCCTTATTATGTCTGCTGTTGATGTGATTATCCCGGTTAAAAATCGTCCCTTAATGGCTTGTGTGCGATCGCTCTTAAATTTACGCCAGAGCATCCGCAAAATTATAATATGTGATGGTGGCTCGACTCAACCCGAAATTCTCAATACTCTCGCTACGTTTGCGTCAAATTCCTCGATTCAGGTTATTCATTATCCTATTACCGCTTTTAATAAAGCTGTTTTAATTAATCAAGGAATCCGTCAAGCTCAAGCTGAAACTTTACTCATTTCTGATGCGGATATTGTTTGGAATCCTACCGCTTTTATCGCCTTAATTGAAACAATCAAGTCACAGCCGCGAAGCATCTGTCACATCGAAAATGTTGTGGAATCTGACGGTAAAAATCAAGCTTTAGCTCGTCAGCGATATCATTATTTTATACAATCATCCTCCATTATCAATGCAGAGAAAATGGTGATTATTCAAAAAAGTAAAACGTCCCTCAAAAATAGACCGGGTTGTGGCTTAGTTTGCGCTCGTCGCGAAACTTTCTGGCAACTGGGAGGCTATAAAGAAATCTTCCAAGGTTGGGGCTGGGAAGACCAAGATTTGTTAATTCGGGCTGAGGTTTTAGATATCCCTATCTTGCAAGCAGGACAGGTTTTACATTTGTCCCACTCTGACGAATCTCGCAACCAATTTTTCAACCATTCTCAACCTCAAATTACTAGAGATATCAATATTAAAGCTTGTGTTACTTCTCTCCAAAATCAGCAACTTTTGGGAGACTTAAATAGTTTTGCTCAACATGATACTTTACCCAAAGTTAAAGTCGAAATTCTCTAATTTATTTTAGAGCAATTATTGATTTCCGTACATTAACACTGGTTTTGAAAGTCTGTGAAAGAGGACTTTGTACTCATTAGCCCCAGATTTTAATCCACGGGCGGTCTAACAAAACAAACAGTTTATCGAAACCGAATTTGATATTAGACCGCAAAGTTGTCAGCCACAATTAACGCACGACGTTTTGTTCAATTTTGATGGGTGTCATCAAGTACAGTTTCAAGAATTGCCAACCCATACCTACAAAATGAGGGACTTTTTGCAGAATTTGTAAAGGTTTGGCGGCATTCCCTTCAGCAATTTGGCTGAGTTTGTTGTTGTGTTCGACGCAGGTTTCTAAACGGTTGTAGAATTCGGGATTTTCCACATCTAAAATGATGGGGAAAACTCGTCCGGCGGTTTCGTTGGTTTTGGCGATAACTTCTTTGTCGTAGTCCCGCGCATTAAGACCAATCGCGGCGTAGAAGTCGCTACGTTGTATGTCGTTGAGGTACATCGTCGCAAATACCGACAACAAGAAGAAACGACACCACAACCGGGCTTTCCAATCGTTGAGGGTTTCGGGGACAGCCCGCATCATGGCATCAAAGAAGTCGCCGTGACGGTTTTCGTCTTGACACCAGTTCTCGAAGAAGCGGAAAATCGGGTAAATGCGGTCTTCGGGATGCTGTTCTAAGTGGCGATAAATGGTGATATAACGCCAGTAACCGATTTTTTCGGAGAGGTAGGTGGCGTAGAAGATGAATTTGGGCTTGAAGAAGGTATATTTCCGGCTTTTGGTCAGGAAACCCAAGTCCAGAGACAAGTTGAAGTCGGATAGGGCTTTGTTGAGGAAGCCAGCGTGACGGGCTTCATCCCGCGACATGAGGGTGAAGCATTCAGCTAAGAGGGGGCTGGTAGTTTTGAGACGACGGCCTAATTCTTTGTAGAGGAGGAAGCCGGAAAACTCGGCGGTGCAAGAGCGTTCGAGAAATTCGACGAATAAGCGCCGCTTGTCGCCACTAATATTATCCCAAGATTGGTTAAATTCTGCGTCGCGGACGAAGTGTTTTTGATTATAGTCGGCACGGAATTCTTCAAGAATCGCCTGTAATTCGTCTTCATTGACGGAAATATCCATCTTGGCGATTTCCTCAAAATCCGTGGTGTAGAAACGGGGAGTGAGGAGGGTTTCTTTAGCAGGGGTTTTGACCCCAGGGCGCATTTCGTCAAAGTCGGACTTTTTAACAGTGGTTACCATAATCTTTTTTTGGGTATATCTTGAGCGTGTTGGCGTGTTGAACCGAATCAAGCTGCGGTATTGAAAAAGAATGCCTGAATTTTAGGACTGCAATACAGTTTATCAAGGCCAAGCCAAGGGTTTAAGGGGTTGGGCGTTAAGAGTTACAACAAAGTGTGAATTTTCTTTACAGCGCGATCGCATTCCAGTGTTTTCGCGTTAAAAGTGTCGATTTACCAACCTTCTTTCAATCCCGACAAAAAAAGTCGGGTTTCGTTGACGGTAATTTTAGGCTGTGTTACCATCAGTCGAACTGGCTTAAATAAACGTGAAATTATTAATACAGAAGACTTATGACCCAAACCATTGACACCGAATCCAAAAAGCTTGCCCCCACCTTCACCAAATTAGTTTCTAAAGAAGGCGGCATTGAGTACGAAGCCAAAGCTTTATATGTTTGCGAAGAAACCTTTTCCCCTCTAGAAGTCGCTTACGACTACGAAGCGATTAAAGCCCGTGTCAGCCGCGAAAGTATTGCTGCCGGGCCAAACTCCATCTGGCGCTACAAGCCCTTTCTCCCCGTTGCTACAGATAATGTTATTGATGTTGGGACAGGCATGACTCCCCTGGTCAAATCCACTCGTCTTGCCCGTCGCCTTGGTCTTAAAAATCTTTATATTAAAAACGACGCTGTAAATATGCCGACTCTAAGCTTTAAAGATAGAGTCGTGTCTGTCGCCTTAAGTCGCGCCAGAGAACTCGGATTCAGCACCGTATCTTGTGCTAGTACCGGTAACTTAGCTAATTCTACCGCCGCGATCGCCGCCCACGCCGGATTAGATTGTTGCGTCTTCATTCCCGCCGACCTCGAAGCCGGTAAAGTTCTGGGTACACTGATTTACAACCCCACGGTAATGGCTGTCAAAGGCAACTACGACCAAGTAAACCGCCTTTGCTCGGAAGTCGCCAACAGCTACGGCTGGGGCTTCGTCAATATTAACCTGCGTCCCTACTACTCCGAAGGCTCAAAAACCCTCGGCTTTGAAGTCGCCGAACAACTGGGTTGGCAACTCCCCGATGTGGTTGTCTCCCCCATCGCTTCCGGTTCGCTGTACACCAAAATCCGCAAAGGCTTCAAAGAATTTGTCAAAGTCGGCCTCGTCGATGACAAGCCCGTACAATTCCACGGCGCACAAGCAGAAGGCTGTTCTCCCGTGGCTCAAGCCTTCCGGGAAAATCGCGACTTCATTACCCCCGTCAAGCCCAACACCATCGCCAAGTCCATCGCCATTGGCAACCCCGCCGATGGCATTTACGCCGTAGAACAAGCCCGCGAAACCGGGGGTAGCATCGAATCGGTTAACGATGCCGAAATCATCGAAGGCATCAAACTTTTAGCCGAAACCGAAGGCATCTTCACCGAAACGGCAGGGGGTACAACCATCGCTGTCCTCAAGAAACTGGCCGAAGCGGGTAAAATTGACCCCGATGCCACTACAGTTGCCTACATTACCGGGAACGGGCTCAAAACCCAAGAAGCCGTCCAAGGTCATATCGGCGAAACCCTGACTATCGACCCGAAACTCGCCAGCTTTGAGCAAGCCCTCGAACGCGCTCGCACTTTAGAGCGTCTCGACTGGCAACCCGTCTTGGTCTAAGTTTTGTCAAGGTCGCGTTTTCCCGATGATTGACTGGTTTTTTGTTATTTGTTGTTAGTTTTTCAGGTGCGACGGATGGTTTGGTACTCTAGAAAAGCTGATTGGGAGTTTTCGATCTACAGGGCTAACTTGACAAACGGCTAAATGCCCGGCTATACGGTCATTCCAGGCTACAAAAGTAAAAATAAGTTTCAAAGTAAAGTTATCAGTTATCGAATTTTTAGGAGATGTTGGTAACGATACGAACAACCAACAACCAACAACCAACAACAGACAACTATGAGCGTTAAAGTATTAGTTCCGACTGCATTGCAGAAATTCACGAATAATCAAGCCACGATTGAAGCTGAGGGTAGTAATATCCAAGAATTGCTGGATTCGCTGGAAAATCACTGTCCCGGCATTAAAGGGCGTATTTGCGACGAACAAGGTAAGCCCCGGCGTTTTCTCAATCTTTATGTCAACAGCGAAGATATCCGCTTTCTCGATGGTGTAGATACTTCTCTCAATGCTGGGGATGAGGTGAGCATTGTTCCCGCAGTTGCAGGGGGTTAAATTCTCTGAGAGGGTAGTTTCCGGGCTGATTTCCGGCATAATCGTAACAAAGTCGTTATTCATTCAGCACAGTCATGGCAGAAGATAGTAAAGCCAAAGCCAAGAAAGAAAAGCCACCCGAAATAGAAGAAAAGCCTTTTCCCGAATTTATCGAGCAGCATTTTGTTCCCGATTTAGATAAAGCCTTTGCGGAGGCGGGTATTGATGATATGTCTTTAAATTTTGTCAATGAACCCGTACCGATTAAGGGTGCGTCTTCTGAACCTTGCTGGCAAGTTAAAGGTAGTTGGAACAAGGGGACTTATCAGTTTATTGTTTATTTCCCCGATGAGGATATTAAAGGACAAAAAGGCTTTTCTTTTGCGACGAATGGTAAGCCACCGAGTATTCTTGAATCTTTTATGATTGATGAGCGCCGGGTTAATTTGGATTTGATGGTGTTGTATGTTTTACAGCGCATTAATGCCGAAAAACTGTTAGTCCGCAATTAAAGTGGCGTTAACAGGCGTATTTTTGCTTTGTAACCGCGATTCTGCCTTTTTGGGATTTAGAATCGCGGTTTTTCGCTATATTCGATTTCAATGAAAGCCCTCTATCCCGTTAAATCGCCCACGGATTAAAATCCGGGGCTATTACTACAAAGTCCGCCTTCGCGGACTAGAAAATAAATGGGTTTTGGCGTATCGGATTGGAGACAAAGAGTTCGAGACTACACTCTAGGATAGAAGAAGCGATCGCGCTACGATTCGAGACAGCGATCGCTTTTATTTTGTTTTTTGGAGTTGCATTATGTCCCTAACGACGCAAAACCCGTTATTGAGTTCCGCCGATGCTCTAGAGTTAATTGATACGGTGATTCAGCAAGCGGACGCGGATGGAGTATTTGTCAGTTTGACAGCCACAGAGTCGGCTTTGACCCGGTTTTCCGAGAATCAAATTAGTCAGAATGTGGCGAAAACAACGCTGAAGTTGACGATTACGAGCTATTTTGGACAGAGACGGGCTTCAGCCGCTACGACAGAGTTGGATACTGACGCAATCACGGAAACCCTGCAACGCTCGGCAGAGTTGGCTCGTTTTGCCCCCGATGACCCAGAATGGACTCCTTTGCTGCCTCCCCAGGATTACCCAGATTATACAGTAGGATTCGATGAGGAAACGGCGAATATTGCCCCTCTGACGCGAGGAGAGCGTATTGAGAAAGTTTGCTCTTTGAGTCGGAAGGCAGGGGTTGAAGGCTCAGGAAAGCTCAGTACAGACGTAAATTTAGTAGCAATAGGTAATTCTCTAGGATTGCGAATCTGCGATCGCACCACTGAAGCCAATTTCCATTTTACTTCTCGGATTGAGGATGGTTCAGCTTGGGGAAGCGATACGGCAATTGCAGTAGGAGATTTACCTTTAACTGAGACAACAGAAACAGTAATTGCGCGATCGCAAAATGCCCGTCAACCCCGTACCATTTCCCCCGGAGTTTATCCAGTAATCTTCAGTCCTGCCGCGATCGCCACTTTTGTAGAATGGTTGTGTTGGGGTAACTTTGATGCCAGGGCTGCGGACGAAGGACGTACTTTTATGAGTCAAGCTGAAGGGGAAGGAAACCGCCTGGGAGAGCAGCTTTTCAGTCCTTTGGTTACGTTAGCGCGATCGCCCGATCATCCCTTATTGCAAACGCGGCGCTTCTTCTGGGATGGTTTACCGAATACCCCCCTCACGGTAGCACAGAACGGCATTCCCGAAACCCTTGCTTACAGTCGCTACTGGGCGCAAAAAACAGGCAAACAACCCACGGGTAGTTTGTCTCCCTTGGTGATGACGGGTTCAGATGCCAGTTTAGCAGACCTCATTGCTCAAACCGAACGAGGTATTTTAGTGAATCGGGCTTGGTATGTCCGCGATGTCAATCCTCGCACTTGTGAAGTGACAGGGATGACTCGCGATGGCACATTTTGGATTGAAAATGGCAAGGTAGTTTATCCGATTAAAAACTTACGCTTTAATCAAACAATTCCCGACCTTTTGCGAGATATTGAAGCAGTAAGTCAAGTCAAACGCTGCGGTGATGTTGTTGTTCCCGGTACAAAAGTCAAGGCATTTAATTTTAGCAGTATTACTGACAGTATCTAAATGAAAACAGATACCCTATTTTACGAAATCTTCCAGAACTTCCCTCGCATCTTTTTTGAATTAATTGACTGCGATCCTGAGTTAGCCAATGAGTATCAGTTTGTTTCCCAAGAGTTCAAACAAGTTGCTTTTCGCGTCGATGGTTTGTGTGTACCTCTTGATGCTAATTCCCATCGACCTTTCTACTTAATTGAAGTTCAGTTTCAATCAGACGAAACCTTTTACTACCGCTTGTTGGGTGAGTTGTTTTTGTATTTGAAACAATACAATTCTAGTTTACCGTGGCAAGTCGTGGTTATCTATCCTACTCGCAGTTGCGAACGCATCCCATCCGAGCAAATTATGGGGATACTCAGCCTAGATTGGGTAACGCGGATTTATCTCGATGAGTTGGACGAGGAAGCAAACAGCCGTTTGGGGGTTGGTATTGTTAAACTGATTGTTGAGTCGGAAGCGGAGGCTGTGACTCAAGCGCGGCGTTTGATTGTGCTAACAAAAGAGCAATTACGCGATCGTGACAGCCAAAATGCTTTAATTGATTTGATTGAGACTATCATTATTTATAAACTACCGCAAAAGAGTTGGGAGGAAATTAAAGCAATGTTAGGACTTGATGAGTTGAAAAATACTAGAGTTTATCAAGATGGACGAGCAGAAGGACGGCAAGAAGGACGGCAAGAAGCTAAAACTGAAATGATTATTGCCTTTTTCCAACAAGGATTGTCTATTTCGCAAATTGCCAAAGCTGCTAAACTTTCCGTTGCGGAAGTACAAGCAATATTGGATAACTCTTCAACTTGAAAAATAAACATAAACCTATCAATAAAACTACTGCAAAAGAGTTGGGAGGAAATTAAAGCAATGTTAGGACTTGATGAGTTGAAAAATACTAGAGTTTATCAAGAAGGACGAGCAGAAGGACGACAAGAAGGACGGCAGGAAGCTAAAACTGAAATGATTATTACGCTTTTTCAAGAAGGATTCCCTATTTCGCAAATTGCCAAAGTTACTCAGCTTTCCATTGCAGAAGTACAAACAATCTTGAATCGATCGTCATTCTGAATCTGTAAAATTAGCTCAACAAAGTAATGCTAAGTGTAGCGATCGCATTCAGAATTGAGTGGCAATTATAAAAAACAGTAAAAACTTCGTAAATCACAACAATTATGCTAAAAACTGCACGATCGACTTCAAAAACACAGCGCATCTAAGACCCGAATTGTCAGTCTAAAGTTCCTATAAAAATTCCGTAAAAAATGCTATTTTGAATGATGTTATCAAAAAGCTTACCCAACCGCCAATCTTTTTAAATTTAAAATTAACAAATTTGAAAATGCCATGAGTAATAAACCGCCCCAAACCCAAATTAGTCAAATTTTTACCCAAGCGGTACAAACGATTCAAGCCAAAGTTAATTCTGCCCTGGCTTTGAAGCCGGGAGCGAGAGTACCCATTTTGCGAATCCAAGAAACCGATAATACCAAAGTCGATACCTTCAAACTGGTTGGGGATTATTACAAATTGGGGCGGAGTTCCAAAGCGAATGACATTGTGGTACGAAATCCCGTGGTCAGTCAAACCCATTTAGCCCTAAGACGCGATCGCGCTAATCCCCGTCAGTTTATCATCGAAGACGAAGGCTCGACCAACGGCCTATATTTCGGCAAACGTCGCATTAATAAATTACCTCTGCGTCACGGCGATACCTTGACTTTAGGCCCTCCCGAACTTGCCGCAGGAGTGCGCTTAGAATACCATAACCCACCCCCGCCGATTATTCGCGGCATTCAGTACGGTTTGTATGGTATTGGGGGCTTAACGGGCTTGCTGGTCATTATTATCGGCATTGAGTGGACAAAATTCTCCGTCAATCCCTTACCCGTAGGAGTCCAAGGCCCCACTATCGTCTATGCTAGAGATGGAGTCACTCCCCTGCGTCCCCTACGCAACGACAAACACCGAGAGTTAGATCGTCTCAAAGACTTTTCCCCCTATTTACCCCAAGCCGCGATCGCCTCAGAGGATAGCCGCTATTATTGGCACTTAGGAGTCGATCCCCTCGGCATTTTACGCGCCGTAGCGATCAACTTCCGCAGTTCCTCTATTCAGCAAGGGGGAAGCGGCATTACCCAACAAGTTGCTCGCAGTATCTACCCCGAATTTGTCGGACGCTCCAACACCGCATCTCGCAAAATTCGCGAGGCCATTGTTGCCCTAAAACTCGAAACCTTCTACAGCAAAAACGAAATCCTCAAAACCTATCTCAACCGCGTTTACCTGGGGAGTGGGACTTATGGCTTTGAAGATGCAGCGCAGTTTTACTTTGACAAATCTGCCGCCGATGTCACCCTCTCCGAAGCCGCAACTTTAGTGGCAATCCTACCCGCACCCAACAGCTACAACCCCGTCAAAGACTATAATACTGCCGTCAAACTCCGCAATCGGGTCATCAACCGCATGGTACGGTTAGGCATGGTAAGTAAAGATGAAGGTGCAAAGGCAAGGCGATCGCGGATCGAAGTCAGCCCCGAAGCCCGTAAAGCCCTCGCCAGCACCATTGCCCCCTACTATTATGCCCACGTCCTCGAAGAACTGCGCGAACTCCTCGGCTCAGAATTAGCCCAAGAAGGCAACTTTATCGTCGAAACGGGCTTAGACATCGAAATGCAACAAAAAGCCGAAAAAGCCCTGAAAGAGACGGTACAGGGAACAGGAGCGCAAGCAAACTTCGAGCAAGGCGCATTAGTCACCCTCGATACTGATAGCGGCACAATTCGCGCCCTTGTCGGTGGTAAAGATTACGAACAAAGCCAGTTTAACCGCGCTACCCAAGCCCAACGCCAACCGGGATCGACCTTTAAAGTATTTGCCTACGTTGCGGCGCTAGAACAGGGAATACCGCCGGGAAAGTCCTATTCCTGCGCTCCGGTGACTTGGAAAGGTCAAAGCTATCGGGGTTGCGAACGTAGTAGTGGTAGTGTCACCATGTACGGTGGTTTAGCCCAGTCCGAAAATGCCGTAGCCATTCGCGTCGCTCAGGATGCTGGGATGGAGCGGATGATTGAGACGGCACAGAAAATGGGCATCAAGTCCAAACTGCGTCCCTCTCCCGGTTTAGTTTTGGGAGAAAGTGAGGTGAATGTCTTGGAAATAACTGGGGCTTACGCCACTTTTGCCAATAATGGTCTCTGGAATCGTCCCCACGCCATTACCCGCGTTCGCGATAGTAGCGATTGCACCGATTTTGATAACCCCGATACCTGCCGCACAATCTATGATTACGAACAGGATGGTCTGCGCGATCGCCAAGTCTTAGAACCCGCGATCGCCCAAACCATGACTGCTCTTCTACGGGGTGTCGTACAAGGCGGAACGGGCAGTCGCGCGGCGATTGGTTACGACGAGGCAGGCAAAACTGGTACAACCAATCGTAACATCGATCTCTGGTTTATCGGCTATGTCCCCAGTCGCAAGTTAGTCACTGGCATTTGGCTGGGTAACGACGACAACGAACCCACGCGGGGTGGTAGCAGCAATGCCGCCCAACTCTGGCGTACCTATATGAGAGAAATCATACCTTAACGTTAGTTCGGGATAAGCTTGCAAGGTGAAATCAACAAGGCAATTTTCGCCAAAGATGCCCTCACCAGTAACAGTACATTGCCTTCCCAATAAGCGTTGTAGCCCAAAAAAGGGAAATTAACGTTTCAAAGAGAGTTAGAAAAAGACATCCATTTCCGATCGCCCTGTAGTTTTGAGCCAGTTTTGGGCTTCAATGTAGTTATTGGGAGCGAGACGAATAGCTTGTTTCCAATACTCCGCCGCTTTATCAAACAAAGCTTCGGCGGCATCGTTATCACCCGCTTCTTTGGCTCTTTCGCCTTGATAATGGTAAACTACGGCAATATTGTTGAAAGATTGCGGCATTCGGGGATTCAGATCGATAGCTTCGTGATAGCGCTCTAAAGCTTTTTCATGCTCGCCGTTGCTGGCATGAATTAACCCCATATTGTAAAGAATATAACTGCGATCGCTTTCGTCATCTTCTAGTTCTAACGCAGCATTATAATTATCGAGGGCTTCAGCATACTCCCCATCGGCTTGGGCTGACATCCCATCGCGATAATAAGCAAAGGCTTCTTTCGATCTTTTATTGGTCGGCAGCACTTTTAAGATAATATCTGCCATGACCGTAAAACTTTTATCAATGAAGTTATCATTTCGCTGAGTTCGTGGCATGGGATTTGATTAAAGAATATTCACTCAAAATATGGTAGCTCGTTCGACCGGATTTTTACTCAAGAGCATTGTTTTGTAATATTGTGGCAATGAACTGCGCCCAAACAGGGTTAGGAGTCCAAATTGCCTGCAAATCAGCCAGGGCCAAAGCAGCCGTGTTAGGATCGCGCCGACAGCGATCTAAATAGACAAACACCGAAACTCGCTTATTAGCAGCACAATGTACCCAGACGGGGCGATCGCGATTGTCATCCATTACGGTACAAAACTGCTCGAAATCCGCAAGTTGGGGGTCTTCCCAGATAACGGGGATCGCGCTATACTGCATCTCTAAATTGCGTACAATCTCGGCTTCACCCGCGATCGCCATCAAAGCCTCCTGAAATCGCTGTCTCTTGAACTTGGGTGTATCAAAATCCTAATTTTAAACTCGAAAAAAGAAATTAATAAACTTTGAGAAGCAACCTCTTATAATGAGCGTAATCAACAGCAACTTTGACTCAATTCCAGGATTACCCTGTTTGCTGCTATCGCAAAAGCTTCAAAGTTTTGGAGATTTGAAGATAGCCTCAATATAATTCCTGTGCCATTCTCGCCTAATGGATTAATGGTCTTGCTTTTATTCACCGTGACTATATTAGTTAGAGATAATCGATGACGGGTATTGCTTCAGTCTCTCCTACCGATCTAAAAACTCGCCGTCAAGAACTTAAGCGTCGTCGCCAACTCAAATTGTTACAAGCAACATGGCGATCGCTTTTAGCCACAGGCATGGCGTGGGGATTATTCTGGGTTTTGACGCAACCCAACTGGGTGATTCGCGATCCCGAACAAATTGATGTCGAAGGCAACAAGCTCCTTTCACCCCAAGCGGTGCGATCGCGCTTGTCTTTATCTTACCCGCAATCGTTGTGGCAACTCGAACCCCAAAAACTCAGCCAGGAGATCGCTAACACAGCCCCCATAGCTGAAGCCAAAGTGATTCGCAGTATATTGCCCCCCCGTTTGACCATTGAAATCCAAGAACGTCAACCCGTCGCGATCGCCATTTCTGCCGATAATCAGCAAATCTTGGGCTTGATCGACGCACAAGGAATATTTATAGTGCAAGAAAGCGAGATGAGCTTGGCAGAAAGTCAAGACTTACCTAAACTCAAAGTGATTGGGTTCAACAGCCATCAAACTTGGGATTGGTCGGCAATTTATCAAGCCGCACAAACCGCCAACATTGACTTAGATACCATTATCTTCAATGTTCAAAACCCCCAAAATTTGATTTTAAATAGCGATCTCGGTGCTATTTATTTAGGCCCGTACACAACCCGCTTTCCCCAACAACTGGAAGTTTTAGCCAATTTGCAAGAACTCTCCAATCAAGTTCAAGCCAATCAAATTGACTATATCGATCTGACTAATCCCAACTCTCCCACAGTACATTTGCACCAAAACAGTAGCAAACAACCTACTTCTGCCCCTTGACCAATCCAGCCTTAATTTGACAAGATGTTGAATCCCCTTGCCTTGATTTTATAAGAATTGTGTATTAAACCTTGCTTATACCGATGTCACTTGATAGTAAACTAGGTCTAAACCAATCCCATAGCGAGCGTCCCGAATATCCCGATCTGAGCGTGGAAAATAACTACCCTTTTAATAGTTCTGGAATACCATTTCATTCCCAAAATGAAGCTCAGGGAATTCCCGGAGAACAACTCAAAACCAGCAAAATTGTGCCTAGTAATGTTGCCCGTATTAAGGTTATCGGCGTAGGCGGCGGCGGTTGTAATGCCGTCAATCGCATGATCGAAAGTAACGTCACGGGCGTAGAATTTTGGGCGATCAATACCGATGCTCAAGCCCTCGCCCTCGCAGGAGCGCCAAAACGCTTACAACTCGGTCAAAAGCTGACTCGCGGCCTGGGGGCTGGCGGCAATCCCGCCATTGGCCAAAAAGCCGCCGAAGAATCCCGTGAGGAAATCGCCCAAGCCCTGGAAAATACGGATTTAGTTTTTATTACCTCTGGCATGGGCGGCGGTACGGGAACTGGAGCCGCTCCCATTGTGGCTGAAGTCGCCAAGGAAATGGGGTGCTTGACGGTGGCCATTGTGACTCGTCCCTTTACCTTTGAAGGCCGCCGTCGCACCACCCAAGCCGAAGAAGGGATCGCCGCCCTCCAGGGACGAGTTGATACTCTGATTATCATTCCCAACAACAAATTACTGGAAGTTATCGCCCCAGAAACCCCAGTACAACAAGCTTTCCTCGTCGCTGACGATATTCTGCGTCAGGGGGTGCAGGGGATTTCCGATATTATTACGATTCCCGGTTTGGTGAATGTGGACTTTGCCGATGTACGAGCTGTTATGGCGGATGCGGGTTCGGCATTAATGGGAATTGGCATGGGTTCGGGCAAATCCCGCGCCAGAGAAGCAGCGATCATGGCGATTTCGTCGCCGTTGTTAGAGTCTTCGATTCAAGGCTCTAAGGGGGTCGTTTTCAATATTACCGGGGGGAGTGACTTGACTCTCCACGAAGTGAATACCGCCGCCGAAACTATTTACGAAACCGTCGATCCCAACGCCAATATTATTTTTGGGGCAGTGATTGACGACTCCATGCAAGGGGAAGTGCGGATTACGGTGATTGCCACGGGTTTTAGTGGGGAAACGCCTAAAGCGGAAAATACTGCACCCAGAGCGATCGCGACTCCCACCCGTCCGACAATCCCCTCGCCACCTCCCCCTCGCCCGACTCGACCCAATCCTCCAACTCCAGAGCGGAGCAATCCCGGACAAGGGCAAGGCCCGGGCCTAGATATTCCCGAATTTTTACGGAGACGTAGAGGATTTCCACGACAGTAAAATTTCGTAAAAAATTGCGAACCGAGTTGCTGGTTTGCCTCCAGAAGCCGTACAAGCTCAAATAACGGCAGTTGGTGGGAGCATGAGGTAGTTTGGGGTAAAACAGGAATCTTGCTGAATAAGGGCATTATAGAGGCGGTTGCGGCAGCGATCGCTACCCAGTCCCTCTAGTGTTTTGGGGAGGAGGGATTTTCAGCGACCAGTGACCCATAACAAAATCATTTGCCAAAAAGAAGCAATTGCGTCAAAATTCCAGTATTGTTACTGTACGGACTTGGAATCAGTATCAAAACTAAGTACCTTGAAGACTTGATTGCATTTCTTGGGCAGAGAAATTCAAAACCTTTTCTATTAAAGAAATTTGGCTAGAGCTATGATGTCTAATTCCCGCGTTAACGTTCCCTCCAATTCTCCGACTGCTGGGGTCAATCCCGCCGCTAGTAACGCTTATCGTCCCTCAGTTCCTATCAGTGTTTACCGAGAACTGGCCAGCGAACTTCATCACAAAGAAGAACAACTCAAAGCCCTTCAAGCTCAGAATAAACAACTACTTCAGCACAATCAACGCCTGCATCAAGAAGTCGAAAAACTAGGAACTTGGGCGCAAAAAGTCCAGCAATTGACTAATGCTTACGATCCCCAAGGCAAACCCAAAGAACAGCCTGCGGTTGTGAATGCGACACCACCGAGTTTAGAACCTCCATCCCTCGTCACTCCCGAACCCCTACCCGTCGTCCCTGCTGCGGCGGAAAAACCGGCAACGAAGGCAAAATCCAGCGAAAATCCCCGTGATGTTAGTGCTTGGTTGCTGGGAATTGCAGTATCGTTGATTATTTTAGTTTGTTTTGGTTTGGGTTTCTTGGTGATGCGTCCTTTGTTTACCGAACAGGATAGCAGTCCCGAACTGCCTTCAGAACCCCAACCGCAAGAACTAGAAACGCCTTAAAGCAAGCCCAAATCCTGCAATACGGTTTCTGCGGCTCGTTTTTCGGCTTCTTGTTTGCGGCGATCGCGCCCTGTGCCATAAACTCGCTTTTGGATACGCACCTCGGCGGTGAACATTTTGTCATGATCGGGGCCGGATTCGGCGATGATGAAGTAGCGCGGATGTTCGCCAAATTGTTCTAATGCCCATTGTTGCAGTTGATTTTTGGGATCGACGAGGGAGGGCGATCGCGTTTGAGTTTGAGCAATTTTAGCCGCCGCTACAGGCAAAAATAAAGGCTCGATGTAAACTTGGACGGCGGCAATTCCCGCTTCGAGGAAATACGCCCCCATAATCGCTTCAAAAGTATCGCTGAGGAGAGAAGGATTGTGGCGACCTCCTTCTTTTTCCGCCCCTTTCCCCAAAAGCATCTGCTCTCCCAAATCAATTTTTTCGGCAAATTTAGCCAGTTGGGTTTCATCCACTAATGCCGACCTCAAACGAGTTAGTTGGGCTTCGCTGAGATCGGGATATTCTTGGTACAGCAGTTTGCCTACCACAAAGCCAAGCACCGCATCCCCCAGGAATTCTAAGCGTTCGTTATCCGGGCCTTTGTCGGGGTGTTCGTAAGCGTAAGAGCGATGAGTAAGGGCTTGTTGGCGCAGTTGGCTGTTTGTCGTGGGGGGTAAGGGCATAATTCAGTTATCAGTCATCAGTGTTTTGGGCAGTGGGCTCTTCGGCAATGGAGATGATTACTTAGCATTCAACAACCAAGTAATCATCTCCAACTTGGGTAAAGGCCGACTCCAAAAATAACCTTGGGCTATATCGCAATTCAAAGCCCGCAAACAATCCAATTGTTCTCGATCTTCTACACCCTCGGCCACAATATCCAAATTCAAACCGTGACCCAAGGCAATAATCGTTTGCACAACCGCAACATCATTAGAATTAGTCATTAAATCCCGCACAAACTCGCGAGCAATTTTGAGGGTGTGTAAGGGAAATTGCTTCAGCGTGGCCAAAGAGGAGTAACCCGTGCCAAAATCATCAATTGCAATCGAAACGCCCATCGCTGATAACTCTTTCAATACCGAAACCGTCAGTCCGATATCTTGCATGGCAATACTTTCGGTGATTTCAATTTCGAGATCTTGGGGGTCAAGCCCCGTATCTGTCAAAATTCGAGCAATAAGTTGGGCGAAATTCTCGCGCTGAAACTGCCGACCGGAAATATTAATCGCCATGCGGATGGGGGGCAATCCCGATAATTGCCAAGCCCGGTTTTGCTGACAAGCGGCATTCATTACCCACTCGCCGATTGCATCTATTTGACCTGTCTCTTCCGCAATGGGAATAAAGCGATCGGGAGGAATCAAACCTCTTTCGGGATGTTGCCAGCGAATCAAGGCTTCTACCCCCATCGTGATTCCGGTTTTGACGTTGACCTGGGGTTGATAATAAAGTACCAGTTCGTTTTTTTCTAAGGCGCGATACAAATCGTTCATCAAAACCAAGCGATCGAAGGCTTGAACGTTCATTTCTGAGGTGTAGAGTTCCGATTGATTGCGGCCTCGCTGTTTGGCGCGATACATAGCGGTATCGGCGTTTTTGAGTAATATTTCTGCATCTTGACCGGGATTGGGGGCAAAGGCAATACCGACACTGACTGTGATGCGTAGTTCGTAGCTGCCACAGTGAAAGGGGAGGATAAAGGCTTCGTGGATGCGCTGGGCAATCTTGGTGGCGTTTTCGGGAGTCGCAATCTGAGGCAAGATGACGGTGAATTCATCTCCTCCCCAACGGGCAACAATATCGCCGTTTCGCAAACAATGAGTAATGCGCTGGGCGGCTTGTTGTAGGAGTCGATCGCCTATGGCATGACCCAAGGAATCATTGATTGATTTGAAACAATCGAGATCGAGAAACATTACGGCTAACATTTCTTCGGGTTGCGTAATATTTTTTAAGGCGAGGGCTAGGTGTTGGTCGAATAGGGTGCGGTTGGGTAGTTTGGTTAAGAGATCGTGGGAGGCTTGGTGATGAATAGTGGCTTCGACTTGTTTTTGCATGACTGCTAGGTAAAGATGCACTCCCAAGGTTTCCGCGAGATAGATGTCTTCCTGACTCCAAAGGGTTGCTGGGGCTGGTGGTATTTGTTTGGGGGAGTTGTCGGAGAAGCGATCGCCCCGGAATAAGCTCAAACAACCGACATATTGTTGTTGATACTGAATGAGAATGAGTAGAATGGAGCGAACTTCTTGGGTCGCTAAGCCTGGGGCTAGGGGCCACAACTGCGGGTGACGTTCGAGTTCTTCGAGGCTTAGTATTTCGTAAGTGGGGGTTTGAGAGTTTTGATGGGTATGATTTAGGGTTTGTAGATAGCTCGGCCAAAGTTCTTTTTCTTCGAGGCTACGGAAGACGGGCTGTTCGCCAGAAATGTAGAGTTGGGAGGCCATGCTTGTACTATCGGCAATAATGTATAACCGTCCTCCGAGACTTTTTAAGGCTTTGACGGTTTCATCAAGGGCGGTTTGGTGAATGTCTTCGAGATTGCCGGGGGTATGCAGTAAGCGGCTAATGCGGTTGATGGTGGTTTCCCGTTCGACTTGCTGATAGGTTTGATGCAGGAGATTGGCTTGGGAAATGGCGATCGCGACGTGAATGGCAAGTTCTTTTAAGAGGTCAATTTCGTCTGTTGTCCAGTTTCTTGGGGCGTTACACTGATGCACGATCGCGAATCCCCAGAGTTGTTCGTTGTCGGTGACAATGGGGACGGCTAAACTGGCTTGTACTTGGCAGTTTTTGAGGAGTTGACGATACTCTGGGGAAATGTTGTCGGAGTGGATGTTTTTAACTGTCTGAATCTGTCCGTCAACGTACAGTTGGAGGTGGGTTTGGACAAAATAGTTATCGCAAACTGGGGTATTGGTGAGGGATTGCCACGGAGGGATAACGGATTCGATGGCGATTGTTTGGGGATCGCTGGGGTTTAGGGGATAAATTAAAACGCGATCGCTCTGGAGAAATTGACGAATTTCTGAGACGGTGGTATTGAGGATGGTGGGCAGATCGAGGGTTCGATGAATGCGTTCGGCAATTCGCACAACGAGGCGTTCGCGGGCTGATTGTTGTTGGAGTTTTTGGTGTAGTTGTTTTTGGGGGGTAATGTCGTGACAAATCACGATATATTGGTCGGGTTGGGGGCGATTGATTGGAAATGGCACAATGGTGGTGTCGAGCCAATAAGGATGACCATTTGGGGTGCGGCTTTGAATTTCTCCTTGCCAAACTTGACCGATACGGAGACTTTGCCAGATTTCTGGCTCTAGGGTTTGAGGGCGATCGCTTGAGTCTAAGATAGTATAGAGTTGCCCTAGGAGTTCCTCGCGTTCATAGCCGGAAATATCGCAGAATTTGGCGTTAACGTAGGTAATTAGGCCCTCCCGGTTGGCGATCGCGACAATAGCAGCTCGATCGAGGGCAAATTTAACATCACTCAGGTCTTTGAGAAGGTGTTGTTGGGTTTGGTGGCTGTGTCGCAACTCTAATTGATTCATCACTTGACGACTCAACACCTGCAAAGCGTTTTTTTGGGTTGAGGTGAGTTGACGGGGAACGCGATCGATAACGCATAATGTTCCTAAGTTGTAGCCATCAAGGGTACTGAGTACAAAACCTGCATAAAAACGAATGTTGGGTTCGTTAGTGACGAGGGGATTTTCGGCAAAGCGCTCGTCGAGTAAAGCGTTTTCAACAATTAACGGCTGATTTTGTTGGATTGCATGATTGCAAAAGGCGAGATCGCGATCGGTTTCCCTTGCAGTTAAGCCGACTTTGGCTTTGAACCATTGACGATATTCGTCTACAAAGCTAATTAAAGCAATGGGAACTTGGCAAATTTCAGCAGCAAGGTGGACGAGTTCATCAAATTCGGCTTCAGGAGGAGTGTCTAAAATTTGATATCGATCTAGTTTTTCGAGGCGCAACATTTCTTGTTTCAATTCAGAAATGACCATAGTTCACTTTCCTCAAGCAGCAGCCTGCGAATTTCTTAGTTTAGTTACATTGTAGAGAATATTTGTGATTTTTTTGTGAAGAGTAACGGGTAAGGACATAGCCAGTCAATTGCCGAATTTTGGGTATTGAAAGCTGTTTAATTGGTATAACCCCAGACTAAATTCAATTTTGTGTTACAATATGTAGCACAAAATTAGATATTAAGTTTGGTAGCGATTTTAAGGTCGCGTCTGTAAATTCTTCAGGGTCTTCTCGAACCCCAAAAATAAGAACTTACACTCAAACGCGATCGCGATCGTCACCAACCCAGTCTCAAACAAATAAACGGGTTGACAAGAGGCAACTATGGCGAAACTAAATCAAATTATTGCCGTTGAAAAAGGCATCAAAAGCAAAACCGTTCAAGAACTAGCAGCAACCCAACGAACACTACAAAAAACCTCCTTATTTTCTGGGATTAGCCGTACCTATCGCCCTAAAGACGAAGAAGGAGAACAACTCCCTCCAGAATCCAACAAAGTTCAAGTCACATCAGATGAAGTCATTCACCACACTCAAGAAGTATTGACGAAACTACTTGATGTTACTGCCACCAAAGACTGGACAAATTGCAATGCGCGGGCTGATATTGTCGTCGATAACCAAACCTTATTAAGCCAAGCTCCGGTCAGCTATTTATTGTTTCTAGAAAAACAATTAACTGACTTACAAGCTTTTATTAAAAAGCTGCCCACCCTCGACGCAGCAGAAACTTGGACATTCGACCCCAATGCCGACTGCTGGGCTACAGAACCCGTACAAACCTTAAAGACATTTAAAACGCCGCGAAATCACGTCAAAGCCGAAGCCACAGAACATCATCCCGCCCAAGTAGAAGTCTATTATGAAGATGTTACCATCGGCTATTGGCGAACAGTGAAATTCTCTGGTGCATTACCAATTCAGCGCGTTCACGAGTTACTGAATCGCCTTGAAAAGTTACAGCAAGCAGTTAAATTTGCTCGCGAAGAAGCGAATAATACTGAAGCAGAAGAACAAAGAGTAGGAGAGCAAATTTTCAACTATCTTTTCGCCCGATCTTGACGGAGATTTCTCGTTTCTTAGCTCTGCTAAGGGACGTACAATAGAGGCTATACCTCAATACAAGCCATTCTATCTAAAAGTTGCGTATCGTCGTTATAAACAAGCACCAATGATAAGCCCCTCTCCAAAATTGAGAGTATGTGCTTGTTGCATAATATAAAGGTAATATTAGAGATACATAGTATTCTATTTATAAGTTGTCTAGAAACTCTTTTGGTTTCTTTCATCAATTTTTTATTGTATTATCGACTCACAAACTTGTTTTTAGTATAGTACATTAGTGCAAATAAAGTTCTTGATATTCGAACGTACTAATGTCCAGAAAACTAAATCATTGTACCTATTAGACTCGCAGCATAGACAGTACCATAGGTATTTTTAAATTTTCGCAAATGATTAAGATTGCTAAAATGACCATTTTTCAAAAAAGTTCTCAATCAAGTTTTTGGCTACACCCGCAGTTGTTCCGAGAAGCCTACCTATTTCATAACTAATACTACTAATCCATTGTTGAAAAGAACTTTGAGATTTAGTTGAAATGCTCTTCTCAAAAAAATCCATTTCATTTATTTTTTGAAGTAAACGCTGTCTTAATAGTTGAGTTTTTGAAAGAGCATCTTCTACTTCCAGTGCTTGAAAAGTATATCCACAAGAACAATTAAAATTACTATTTAGTAAATACCATTGTTTACCACAGCTACAGCATTTTACTTGTCTTTCATCAAGTTCTACCAAAGCTTCGCCACTAAATAAACAATCATGATAACTTCTTACCCATGACTCTTGACAACTTGGACATTTGGGAAAAGGTAGTGGTATCCATTCACTCATTTCAATTTTTTCTTCTAGATTTATTGAACAATAGGGAGTAGTTAATCACCTAAACCGGCTCTAAAACCCTCTTCAAAGCCAGAACTTATACCCCGTCCAATTTCTCTCAACCCGCCAATAAATTTCCCAACAATATAACCAAAAAGAGCAGCAATAGATTTAAATAAATCTGCTACATAAACTCTAAAACTTGCGTCAGATTTTGCTGCAATTTTTAGTTCGGCCTCACTTGCAGACTCAATATGAGCATGAAGTCTGGCTTTAATACGGTCTAGATCATCTTTGGGAATGTAAGTTTCATTTTCAACATATTTAGTCATTTTATTTCAATTCTCTTTTCAATTTTTCTGATTTTCTAATTCGCAAAAGTGTTCTAAAAAATCATAAATCTCTTTTTTTTAGCCATTGTTCAAATGCTGCTTTATTACTTGATAGTTTTAAGAATTCTTCCGGTGACATATTTGCAACAAGCTCAGACATTTTGATTTGCCGACTATTTGGTTTTTCTACTTTTTCTACTTTTTCTCTTTTTTTATTTTGTGGTAATAATCGAGGATCGACTAATTCTAAAAAGTCAGCTAGTGCTTTCCGAGAAGCAACTACCCATCGCCTTTTATTAGGGACAGCATCCATCATTGCATTGAAAAGATGCGGTAAGTTATAGCGTTTGTTAGCTGAATAACCAACAATTTGACCTTGCCAGTTAGGAATTACCTCCCGAATTTTTCGTTGAACGTCAAAAATCCTTCCTTTTATATTATTTTCTTGTTCTTCACTAGGTAAATTAGCTAGAGGATGCCAGTGCATTTCTCCTGGATACACTAAGTCAACTTTATTTAAAGCAATAACCATTCTTTCGAGTAATTTGGGATGAATTGCTTTAAGTTCATCTTCAAGATACTGTTGTACTGAAGCAATTTGCCTATTTTGAGCATCTAAAATCCATAAAGCGACATCAACATTTTTTAAAATTTTTTCATATAAAGTTATATGCTCTCTTTGTTTAAGGCGGCTTTCACCTAACCCAGGCATATCATAAGCAACTAACAATCCATTAGTACCTTCCAATTCATTAAATTTAATTTCTATATCTATTGCTGTTTGCGTACAAGCTTCTGTGTGACTGACAGGTAAACCGGCGTTAAAGAGAGCATTTAGAGTCGAGGATTTTCCTACTCCTGCTTCACCAATAAAAGCAAAACGAGGTGGAGGTTCATTGTCAACTTTTTCTGCAATTTGATTATAAATTTCTTCAAAATCTTCATCAGACATCTGTTGACCCGGAAGAAACTCACTAACTAGACCCTGTAGCACATTTCGTAAATCCATAAACTTCTCCTCTTGGCAATACTGTTCAACCCGGTTTACTTTCTAAAGATATCCTAAAGCGAATTTCTGATAATCTTTCTCTCAGAAAACTTATGGGGTTATATATCAGATACTTTAACTTAGCTTTTGCTAACCTGTTACTAGCAATGGTTAGTAAGTTAACTATAATTAAGTTAGTCGTTTAGCAGAAAAAGGACATAAAATCGTGGCTTTTGGGGATACACAGTTTGACTCTGCATCTCAAGTGTGGGATTTAACAAAACTTTACAGAGACTTGGCTTTAGTCAAGGGGAAAAGTTTAACTCCTGTAGAAAAATTGCATCTGAAGGGATTATTATGTGGGTATAGTCCCGCAAAAATTGCTCAAAGCCGCAAGAAAAAGCAAAAAGGGGTTGAAGTCAATCTCTGTAATACGTTATATCAATACGTCAAAGCTTTAGTTGACAAATCTGACGAAAAGATAAAAAATTGGCGCAATATTACACAATGGTTAGAAGAAGCTGGATATAAGATGGAAGAATCGGCAGAGTTTAAAGACGGTGACAGTTTATCTTTTAATATAGTTGTTAATAAAGCAAAAATAAATATTGACAAGAACAAAGTATTAGTTGATATAAACATTAAATTAGCGGCTGCCCTTCCTTCAGATGAAGAAGATGAGATTGTTTTTGAGAATAATTGTGTGGAAGATAATGATATAGACCGCAATGGCAATTCTTAACGAAAATAGTAATTTAGAGTGAATTTTGCTCACCAGCAAGGGTTTTAGCTCGAATAACAGATTAAGTTAAAGTTACACAATTCATAGAGAAGTGGAAAGACAGAACCCCAGTTTCTCGAAAAAAACCGGGGTTTGAGTGGGTGAGTTATGGCCTCAAAATTAATTCACCACAGATTCAATTTCTGGGGCTTGTAATACCTCAGAAGATAACGCCACATCTGCCTCCGACTCAACCAACGTCGGGACGGATTGGCGGATTCTGCTCGTTAAAGCGGTGGTGGTGGAATCGTAGATTTGGGTGATCATTTTGGGATAGAAACCCGTACCGATGATAGGAACTAAAAGAGACGCGATAATGAAGACTTCGCGGGGTTCAGCATCAATGAGGGATTCGTCTTCCAGGGCAGGATTTTCCTTACCGTAGAAGATTTCTCGCAACATGGATAGTAGGTAAATGGGAGTGAGAATTACGCCGACAGCAGCGAGTAAGACAACCACCAGTTTGAAGGTGAAACTGTAAGCGTCGCTAGTTGCTATCCCCACGAAAACCATCAACTCTGCCACAAAACCACTCATCCCCGGTAACGCCAAAGACGCGAGGGAACAAGCCGTCCACATGGCAAAGACTTTGTTCATTTTCTGCCCGATACCGCCCATTTCGTCCAGCATCAGGGTGTGGGTACGGTCATAAGTACAGCCCACCATAAAGAATAAACTAGCCCCGATGAGTCCGTGGGAAATCATTTGCAGCATCGCACCGCTTAAGCCCAAGTCGGTGTAAGAGGCAATCCCAATGAGGACAAAGCCCATGTGGGAAATCGAGGAGTAGGCGATTTTGCGTTTGAGGTTGCGTTGGGCAAAAGAGGTGAGGGCGGCGTAGATAATGTTAACAACCCCCAAGATAATCAGGACGGGGGCGAAAACGGCGTGAGCATCCGGTAACATCCCCACATTCATACGAATCAGGGCATACCCCCCCATTTTTAACAAAATCCCCGCGAGGAGCATGTGGGCGGGGGCGGTTGCTTCTCCGTGTGCGTCTGGTAGCCAGGTGTGGAGGGGGAAGATGGGGAGTTTTACGCCATAGGCAATGAGAAAGCCCCCATACAGTAATAGCTCTAGATTAATGGGGAAATCCTTGGCCGCGATCGCGCTCATGTCAAACGTTACGGTATCACCATAAAACGCCATCGTCAGGGCAGCAACCAG
Source organism: Jaaginema sp. PMC 1080.18 (assembly GCA_035968055.1). Classification (GTDB taxonomy): domain Bacteria; phylum Cyanobacteriota; class Cyanobacteriia; order Cyanobacteriales; family Spirulinaceae; genus Jaaginema. The sequence continues at coordinate 34,819 of JAWQFT010000042.1, forward strand.
GATAAACAGCGAACCCCCGGCAGTATAGAGAATAAACTTAGTCGCCGCATAAAGGCGCTTCTTGCCGCCCCAAATGGACAGAATCAGGTACACCGGGACAAGTTCGAGTTCCCACACCAAGAAGAACAACAGCATATCCTGAACGGCAAATACGGCAATTTGACCGCCGTACATCGCCAGCATCAGGAAGTAAAACAGCTTCGGCTTCAGCGTAACCGGCCAAGCCGCCATAATCGCCAAAGTGGTGATAAACCCGGTCAGGATAACCAAAGGCATCGCCAAGCCATCCACAGCCACCGACCATTTCAAATCCAGGTCTGCAATCCAGACATAACTTTCAGCCAGTTGTAAGCCCGGTTGGTTGAGGTCATAACTGGTATAAAAGGTGTAGACAATGAGAGCAAAGTCAAGTAAACCGATGGTCAGTGCATACCAGCGCACCGTTTTACCATCTTTATCGGGAATGATGGGGATTAATAGGGCTGCGGCAATAGGGAATAAGATAATTGTCGTTAGCCAAGGAAATTCAGCAAAATTCATTGGAAATTGCGAGTTTGAGGTTACGAGTTTAAGCGTACAAAAATTTCTGAGTGAAGATCGTTTAAGAAATTGTTGAGTTTTGAAAAGATTGGGAGGCAGTGGGCAGCTTTGCTGTAGTTTTGGGCAGTCGGCAATCGGCAATCGGCAGTCGGGGGGGAGTGGGCTTTTCAGTTATCAGCAGTAGGGTGGGCATCGCCAGCCGGAGTCAAGGTGTGATTTTCTGGTCAGAAAATCAGCCTCAAAGCCCCTTTTTTGGGGTCAT
>JAWQFT010000043.1:0-35493 GCA_035968055.1 Jaaginema sp. PMC 1080.18
GGGTAGCTTGAGGATTTAGTATGTGTAGATTTCGGAGAGTGACAGAAGAGGGATACTATGTGGTGATTCATCGAAAAGATGAGATTAAAAACGAAGAAGGTCAAACTCTAGCCAAAACACGCGATCGCGCTGCCATTTGAATAGCAATAACGCGATCGCGTCAAGTACATTTTACAAAAATTTACTGCAATACATCCGCCGTCGCAGGAGACGCAGCCAACTCCTCTAAACGCTCTTGTTGGTCTTGGGAAATACAAGTCTGAATTACATCCTCGATATCTCCTTCTAACAACGGCGTTAGGGTGAAATTCTGGTTGAGGCGATGATCGGTGACGCGATTATCCTTATAATTGTAAGTGCGGATTTTCTCAGAACGAGCGCCCGTTCCCACTTGCGATCGCCTCATGGAAGTCACGGCTTCTTGTTGTTCGCGCAGCTTGATTTCGTACAACTTCGCTCGTAAAATCTGCATCGCTCGTTCGCGGTTTTGTAGTTGCGATCGCTCCTCAGTACAGAAAATCCGAATCCCCGTCGGCTTGTGCATCAAATCCACCGCCGTTTCCACCTTGTTCACATTCTGACCGCCAGCGCCCCCAGAACGCGCCGTTTTTAGCTCAATGTCTCCGGGGTCGATTTGTACCTCTACCTCGTCTACTTCGGGCATTATCGCCACCGTAGCAGTCGAAGTATGCACCCTCCCTCCTGCCTCCGTTACCGGGACTCGTTGCACCCGATGTACCCCGGCTTCAAACTTGAGCTTACTATAAACGCGATCGCCCTTAATTTCTAAAACCGCCTCCTTAAAACCCCCCATATCCGCCGTCGATTCGCTCACCAACGCCACTCGCCAATTTTGCGTTTCCGCGTAACGAGAGTACATCCGCAACAAATCCCCCGCCCAAATACTTGCCTCATCGCCCCCCGTTCCAGCGCGAATTTCCAGCATAATATTCTTATCATCGTTAGGATCGCTCGGCAACAGCAAGATTTTTAGCTTTTGCTCCAACTCCTCCAAACTAGCTTCGAGTTCCTCCACTTCCAGACTCGCCATCTCGTGCATTTCCGAGCCATTAACCGCCTCTTTCAGAATTTCTTTTGCACCAACCAACTCCTCCTGCTTACCTTGCCACTCCTGATAAGTTTGCACCGTTTCTTCCAACGAAGACCGGGCAATAGCCACCTTTTGTAACTCATCGGGATTCGTCGCAATATCCGGGTCAGCCAAACGCCGGGTCAACTCCTGATACGTTTGTTCAACTGACCGTAACTTTTCCAGTAAATATGTTTCTGCCATAACAATCCTTTTTCAATTAATTAAACACTTAAAATACAACGAACCCAGCAGAAATCCTGCTGGGCTACTGATGCGAAATATAATAGCTACTTTTCTTCGGAACTGGCCTGATTATCTGGCGCTGAAAACATCCCATACTTCCGCATGAAGCGCTCAACTCTACCTTCCGTGTCAATAATCTTCTGAGTTCCCGTGTAAAACGGATGATTTCCCGACCAAATTTCCACATTGATTTCTGGTTGGGTCGAACCCACCGTCATCACTTCTTCACCATTACAAATCACTTTGGCTTCGGGATACCATTCCGGATGAATACCAGGTTTGGGCATGACTTCCTCTATCTAACTTTTGTACTACATTTTGTGTTGACCTTGAGCCAAATCCCCAATAGCCAACTTCCATTTTAGCGTTTCGAGAACTGGGGCGCTTTGCGAGCTTTTTTCAAACCGTACTTCTTCCGTTCCTTGGCTCTGGGGTCGCGGGTGAGATACCCTTCAGACTTCAACGGTTGACGGTTTTCCGGGTCGAGTTGGCATAATGCTCTCGCCACACCCAACTTAATCGCGTCGGATTGTCCGGTTAAACCGCCTCCGTGAGCCTTCACCAAAATATCGTAATCGCTTTCTAAGCCCAAAGTTTCCAAAGGCGCTTTCGTCGCGGCAATATAACTGGGAACGCGGTTGAAATAATCATCCCCAGTACGCTGGTTGACAACTAACTTACCCGTACCCGGAACGAGCCGTACCCGCGCAATCGAGCTTTTGCGGCGGCCTGTTCCCCAATACACTACGCGGTCATTTTGATCGGTTGCTTGCATAAATTTAACTCTCCTGATTAGCTAGGAATGGTATTAATTGTTAAGGCTTCCGGTTGCTGGGCTTCATGGGGATGCTCCGGCCCGGCATAGACTTTGAGCTTGGTAAATAGTTTGCGACCCAAGGCATTTTTCGGCAGCATTCCTTTGACGGCGGTTTCGATAATGCGTTCGGGAATGCGCTCTTGTAAACGCTCAAAAGTTTCGGTTTTCATACCACCTGGTCTGCCAGAGTGACGGCGATACACTTTCTGAAAGCGCTTTTTGCCCGTCACCACTACCTTTTCGGCATTGACAATCACCACAAAATCCCCCGTGTCCATGTGGGGGGTAAAGGTGGGCTTGTTTTTGCCTCTGAGGATGCTGGCAACTTCAGTCGCGAGACGACCCAAGCGTTGTTCGGCAGCATCAACAACATACCATTTAGGGTCTAGAGTTTCTGCTGTGGGCAGAGGTGTTTTATCAGTTTTATTCATGATGATTTTTCGTCTAAAAAATTCGGGAAATACCTGATTTTTGTTTAATCCCAGCCAGCCAAAATGCCACTTAGGAATTCAAAATAAACTGCGGTTGCGTATCAAACCAGACTTCCGGGGCAAAGGGAAAATCGAGATAACCGACGCGGAGTAAGCACAATCCCTGGGCAGGGGCAGCGTATTTGATTTTTTCCCGTTGCTGTTGCACCCACAAATCGGTGAAAGCTGCCGGAGAAATTTTACCGTTACCCACCATCACTAGAGTACCGACGAGTAACCGTACCATGCCGTACAAGAAGCCACTGGCTTGGATTTCCAGTTGAATCAACGGCCCGTTGCGAGTCAGTTCCACAGCTTGGATTTCTAGCCAAGAGTCTTTGCGAGCAGAGCCAGCGCGACGAAAGGCTGAAAAATCGTGCTTTCCCAACATTGGCTTTAGGGCAGCTTGCATCTTGTCCGTATCCAAGGGGGCATGATAATAATGCCAGCAAAAGGGGGCAACGAACAAGTTGGGATGGCGATCGGTGTAAATGAGGTAGCGATAGCGCCGCCACACTGCCGAATATTGGGCGTGCCAATCGGGGTTAACCGCAGCCGAAGCGCGAATGATAATTTCGTCGCTTAGTAAACCGTTGAGGATTTTGGCCCACTTAGAAGCCGGAATTGGCCCGGGGGCATTGAAGTGGGCGACTTGAGCCACCGCATGAACCCCGGCATCAGTACGTCCTGCTCCCCAGATTGTGGTGGGTTGACTCAATACGGACGCGATCGCGCTCTCGATATCCTCTTGCACCGTGCGGTGATGAAGCTGACGCTGCCAACCGTGATAGTGAGTCCCCAGGTATTGAATCACCAAGGCGACTCGCTGAGGAGGTATGGCTTCAGCGTTCATCGTGAGTCACGCTACACCAACTCGATAATCGCCATTTCTGAGTTATCTCCCCGTCGCCGCTTGGTGCGAACCACGCGAGTATAACCGCCGTTGCGATCGCCATAGCGCTCCGCAGCTTCGGCAAACAACGCATGAACCAGGTTTTTATCCAACAAATAACCTAACGCTTGACGACGAGCCGCTAAAGAGCCGTCTTTGGCGAGGGTAATCATGCGGTCAACTTCCGATCGCACCGCTTTGGCTTTCGCTTTAGTAGTGGTGATTTGACCGTGACGAATTAGGTGGGTAGCCAGCGATCGCAACAACGCTTTGCGCTGGTCTGCGGGTCGCCCCAATTGGGCAACGCGACAACGATGACGCATTTTTCTTGCTCCTTTGAATAAACGACAATCTCTTTAACCTTTAGCTGCTTTTTCTGGCGCTAAAGTAATACCCAATCGCTGTTGCAGCGCTTCAATAACTTCTTCAGCCGACTTTTGACCAAAGTTTTTGATTTCGAGCAAATCCTCTTGGGTATAATCCAGCAAATCGGCAACGGTGTTAATTTGCGCCCGTTTCAGACAGTTATAAGCTCGTACCGACAGTTGTAACTCCTCAATGGGAATTTGACTGGTCGGGTCTTCGTCCGCTTTTTCGTCTTCTTGAATATCGTCAATATTCAAATCTTTCAACGGATTAAACAAATCGACGACAATTCCCGCCGCTTGGGACAAAGCTTCTTCAGGCTTAATGCTGCCATTCGTCCAAATATCTAGAATCAAGCGATCCTTAGACATCGAACCATCTACCAAAGCATCTTCTACGATATAGTTAACCTTGGTCACGGGCATAAACACGGCATCAATTTGCAAAAAATCTAAGGAACTCGTTTCATCCCGACCCCGTTCGACCGCTCGATAACCAATCCCTTTTTCAACGCGAAACTCCATCTCCAATTTTGCGCCTTCAGACAAAGTCGCAACATATTGGTTTTTATCCACAATTGCCACTTCCGAAGGCAGATCGAACTGAGCCGCCGTCACGTTATCCGGCCCTGTCGCCACTAAACGACCGATCTGCGGTGTATCCGCAAAACTCTGGAAGACAATTTCCTTCATATTGAGAAGAATCTCTAACACATCTTCTCGAACCCCTGGAATTGTCGCGAATTCGTGACTTGCCCCCGCAATCCGCACGGCAGTTACCGATGCGCCTTCGAGGTTCGCCAGTAACACTCGTCGCAACGCATTGCCCACCGTCGTACCTTGACCGCGTTCGAGGGGTTCAATCACGAAGCGACCGTGCTGACTTTGGTTTTTGAGCGTTTTTGATTCTACACAATCAATTTGGAACTGCCCCACGACAGCGACCTCCCTAATAGCAAGATTTGGATGAACAGCAATAATGCTTGAAATTCGGCAATGATGTTCGGCATCAGCCTAATTTTAAAAAAGCTGGCACTTCGATCATTCCCGTTGCGATCCCGCAAAGAATCCGCATAGCGGCACGCCATTAAACGCGCCGACGCTTGGGAGGACGGCAGCCATTGTGAGGAATCGGGGTGACATCCCGAATTAAGGTAATTTCTAAGCCTGCCCCTTGCAAAGCGCGAATGGCTGTTTCGCGTCCGGCTCCGGGGCCGCTGACCATAACTTCGAGTTGACGCATTCCTTGTTCGATGGCTCGACGGGCTGCACCGTCGGCGGCGGTTTGAGCGGCAAAGGGCGTACCTTTTTTCGCGCCTTTAAAGCCACTCGAACCGGCTGAAGCCCAGGAAATGACATCGCCTTTGGTGTCGGAAATGGTCACAATAGTGTTGTTAAACGTGGAGCGGATGTGCGCCACGCCGTTAGGAACGTTACGTTTGCTTTTTTTGGTACCGCTTTTTTTTGTGGGTCGCGCCATAATGCTTGTTTCAAATGAATCGGGTGGTCTGGATGAGCAACATCAAAGGGATTATTTCTTGGCTGCGGCTTTCTTCTTACCCGCAACGGTGAGTCGGCGACCGCGACGAGTGCGGGCGTTGGTGCGAGTCCGTTGACCGCGCACGGGCAGCCCTTGACGATGACGGCGACCGCGATAAGTCCCGATGTCAACCAAGCGCTTGATGTTCATCGATTCTAAGCGTCGCAAATCCCCTTCGATTTGGTAGTTGCTTTCGATGAAGGAACGGAGTTTGGTCACATCTTCGTCAGCTAAGTCGCGGACGCGGGTATCTGGGTTAACGCCAGTTTCTTTGATGATGTTTTGCGCTCGCGATAAGCCAATGCCGTAGATGTAGGTCAGCGCAATTTCAACGCGCTTGTCGCGCGGAAGGTCTACGCCAGCGATTCGTGCCACGCTTTCTTCTCCCTAAGTAACTGTGATAATGGACAATAAGTTTGACCGAGATTTCCCATGAGAAATGGACTTCTATGGTGTTTAATGAGGTCAAGGTAATGCGTTTTTTTGAAGTTAACCCTGGCGCTGTTTGTGCTTGGGGTTAGTACAGATCACCATGACTCGACCGCGACGGCGAATGACGCGGCATTTTTCACATATTTTTTTGACTGAGGCTCTAACTTTCATTGCTGATTCTTGCAACACTGCAAGCTCTTAATTATATCAATTTCAATGTTTTTTGGGAACATCCTATAAGGGTTGACAATGAGTTGTCTTCTCATTTCCTAGGTTACTTATTTTTTCCGCAAGCGGTAGGTAATCCGCCCTTTGGTTAAGTCGTAGGGGGTCAACTCGACTTTGACGCGATCGCCAGGCAATATTTTGATGTAATTGCGGCGAATCTTGCCGGAAATATGGGCTAAAACATTAAACCCATTATCTAAATCTACGCGGAACATGGCATTGGGTAACGATTCGGTTACCGTGCCTTCCATTTCAATTAAATCTTCTTTAGACAAAACGTTATTTTTGACTCCAAATTACTGCACAACCCCATTGTTTTGGCTCGCTGAAGCTAAAGATAGTAACAACAGGCATTTGTCAATATATCTGTAATATATTTTAGCAAACGCCTGAACTGCGATCTAGGCAAGAGCTTGGGCGATCGCCCCTGTGACGGCTTCGAGAGAGCGATCGCCATCCACCACCTGCAAACAATTGTGTTGTTTGTAGAACGCCTTAACTGGGGCAGTTTGCTCTTGATACACCTGTAAGCGACGGCGGATAGTTTCTTCGGTATCATCGGTACGACCGCGACCCAACAAACGATCCACCAAAACTTCTTCAGGGGCTTCTAAACTAATGGCACAATCCGAACTTTGCTGTAATTCCGCCAGTAACTTGTCCAGAAACTCAGCTTGAGCCAGATTGCGGGGAAACCCATCCAAAATCCACCCTTGACGAGTATCCTCATATTGCAGGCGATCGCGAATCAAATCCAAAATCAAAGCATCAGGCACTAACTCTCCCCGTTCCATAAACCCCTGAGCTTGTTTACCCAAAGGCGTTTGGTTGCGAATCGCTTGTCGCAAAATATCCCCCGTGGAAATATGAGGAATTCCCCATTGGGCCGCCAACACTTGCGCTTGCGTTCCCTTACCCGCCCCAGGCGGTCCTAAAAAAATCAGTCGTTTTGTCATCCTTCCCTTATCAACTATCAACGAACTTGGGTTGTAACTGCCCAAACAGCCCAACCCCAAGACCGCTCCTATTGTTTCACCATGCCTTCGTACCGTTGGGAAATCACATAAGTTTGAATTTGCTTGGCCGTATCAATAGCAACCCCAACCAAAATCAACAAAGACGTTGCCCCTAAACCGCGCAACGTCGTGACTCCTGTCGCACTTTCCACCGCCGTGGGGACAGTTGCCACAATTCCCAAGAAAACAGCCCCCAAAAGGGTCAAACGATTTAACACCCCTTCGATATAATCGCTGGTTGCCTTCCCAGGACGAATCCCCGGAATGCTTGCCCCCATTTTTTTCAAATTTTGGGACATATCCACAGGATTCACAATCAAAGAAGCATAAAAATAGCTAAAAAACAGAATCAAGGTCAAATAAACCAAGATATACTGCCATTGCCCCGGACGCAAAGCCGTCGCGATCGCCTGCAACACTTGACCCGCTCCCGTCAACGACCCACTCTCATCCGTTTGGGTAAAAAGCGGCAACCCCGCCAACGACGCAGGCAAAACCAACACCGCCGACGCAAAAATAATCGGCATTACCCCCCCCTGATTCAGACGTAACGGCAGATAATTCTTGCGTTCGCGATATAACCGCTTACCCACCTGACGGCGAGCCGAAATAATCGGAATCCGGCGAGTTCCTTCCTGCACAAACACAATGCCGACAATCGTAAACAAAAACACCAGCAGCAACAAAACCACCTGAGCAATTGTTTCCCGACCCCCCTGTTGAGCAAACTCAATCGTATTGCCCAACGTCCGGGGTAAAACCGCCACAATGTTAATAAAAATCAGCAACGAAGCCCCATTACCAATACCGCGTTCGGTAATCAACTCCGACACCCACATCACAAACATCGAGCCGGCCGCCAGAGCCAAAACCGTTTGCACCACAAACAGCCCATTAAAATCCACCGCAAAATTTCGCAGCAAACCCACCGTCAAGCCCGTACTTTGGATGATTGCCCAACCCAGAGCCACATAACGGGTAATTTGAGAAATCTTGCGCCGTCCGGCCTCCCCTTCATTCTTCTGCAAATTCTCTAACGATGGCAGCGCCGCCGTTAAAAGCTGCATAATAATAGACGCATTAATAAACGGTAAAATGCCCAAGGCAAAAATTCCGAGAGCCGATAAACCGCCACCGGAAAAAATATCTAAAAAACCAATCACCGGGCTATTCTGAATCTCGCGAGCAAACGCCGCGCGATCGATCCCCGGTACAGGTAAAAATACGCCGAAACGCACCAGAATCAGCAAGCCAATCGTAATCAGGATGCGTCCCCGCAACCCCGCAGCTTGCGCCATCTGCATAAACGTTTCTTGCGCTGTTGGTGTTTTATCTCGACTGACGACCATGAAGGACTACCTCTAAACAATTTGACAGCTCGTTTTCGGGTTGAGGGAATTGCAGATCGTTCAACATCTCCATTCCCAGCATTACCTCACAACGTTTACCTTCAGTCGATCGCTTCCCAAGTGCCACCAGCCGCTTCAATTTTACGTTTGGCACTAGCCGTAAACGCCACAGCTTTGACATTCAACGGCACATCAATTTCGCCATCCCCCAGAATTTTCAATGGGCCATAATTGCTGGTGACAATGCCATTTTCGAGCAGCGCAGCCAAAGTAACTTCGCTGTTGGCCGGAAGCGACGACAGTTGACTTACATTTATCGTAGTGTAATGGCGGGGATTAATCACCGTAAAGTGCTTCAGTTTGGGAACGCGGCGATAAAGAGGCATTTGACCCCCTTCAAAGCCAGGCTTCGTTCCCGTACCCGAGCGGGACTTTTGACCCCGCATCCCAAACCCACAACTTGCACCTTGGCCGGCGGCAATACCGCGACCTACTCGACGTTTGCGGCGTTTAGAACCTTTTTTCGGACTGGCATCGTGTATTCTCATGATTATTCGGTCGTAACTTGCAATAAATCTAAGTTAGGAAGCATACAAACGCTCGATCGACACCCCGCGCTCGGCCGCAACTTCCGTAAAAGTTCGCAGACCTTCGAGGGCATCAATAGCGGCTCTGGCATTGTTAAGGGGGTTATTCGAGCCGAGTTGTTTGGCTAGAATGTTTTGTACGCCAGCCAACTCAAGAACCGTCCGCACGGCTCCCCCGGCAATTACACCGGTACCGGGAGCGGCAGGGCGCATCATCACTTTAGCGCCACCCGCCACGCCATTTGTCGGATGAGCAATGGAATTAGCTTTGGTTAAAGAAATTTCAATCAGTTGCTTTTTGCCATCGGCAACGCCTTTGCGGACTGCACCAATGACATCGCTGGCTTTACCAACACCCACACCCACTTGACCTTTTTCGTTACCCACTACGACAATGGCGCGGAAACTGAGTTTCTTACCGCCTTTGACGACTTTACTAACGCGGCGAATTTGAATGACGCGCTCTTGAAATTGGGAGTCTTCTTTTTTACCTTTACCGCCAGAGTTTTTTCTTTTATCTTTATCTTTTTGTTTGGGCATAATGAATCTCCTAAGTAGCTTGAGAGGACTGGCACTAAAAGTTTAATCCAGCTTCGCGAGCAGCTTCAGCCAAAGCCCGCACGCGACCGTGATAAATATTGCCACCGCGATCGAATACTACTTCCTGAATGCCTTTTGAGATGAGGCGCTCGGCAATGAGTTTTCCGACTGCTGTGGCAGCATCGCAGGTAGCTGTAGCGCCGAGGGCCGATTTGAGTTGGGTATCGACGGTGGAAGCGGCGGCTACGGTATGATGTTGCGTATCGTCGATTGCCTGCACATAGATATGGTGATTCGAGCGATAAACGGCTAGGCGGGGACGCTCGGTAGTACCGCTAAGTTTTCTGCGGATACGACGATGACGGCGTTGAACCAGTTGTTTGCGAGAGGGCTTCATCTTTCTTTATTTCTTACCTGCTTTACCAGCTTTGAGTCGAACGACTTCGTTAAGGTAGCGAATACCTTTACCTTTGTAGACTTCGGGGGGACGGACGGCACGAATTTTGGCGGCAATATCGCCGACTACTTCTTTGTTGATGCCGTTGACGATCACGCTTAAGCCCCGGCTTTCTTTGGGAACGTCAAGCTGTATGTCGTCGGGGGGGTCGATTTCTACGGGGTTGCTGTAACCCACGTTTAGCACTAGGGTTTTACCTTGCATTTGCGCTCGATAACCCACCCCTTGAATTTGGAGTTGTTTGACAAAGCCTTGGGATACGCCTTCGACCATGTTGGCGACCAAAGTACGGGACAAGCCGTGGCGCTGACGAGCCAGACGAGAGTCGTTGACACGCTTGACTTCAAGGATGTTGCCTTCTTGAGTTACGGTAACTTCCGGGGTCAAGGTGCGTTCGAGTTGACCTTTTGGGCCTTTGACGACAACGTGCTGACCGTCAATGGTCACGGAGACTTTATCGGGAATGGGAATGGGACGTTTGCCAATACGAGACATAACAAATTAATTTACTCCGAGAGTGCGATTGAATTGAGGGTTGGTTCGGGTTGGCGCTACCAGACGTAGCAGAGAACTTCTCCCCCAATGCCTTTGCTACGGGCTTCGCGATCGGTCATAATGCCACTGGATGTGGAAATAATCGCGATACCAATGCCCCCTAGAACCCGAGGCAGTTCTTTACTGTTTTTATAAACCCGCAAACCGGGTTTACTAATACGCTGTAAGCGACGAATCAACGGTTGGCGATTGCGTCCAGTGTATTTTAGAGTCACGACTAGATGGCGTTGAATCCCTTCCCCGACTTCTTCATAATCGCCAATAAAGCCTTCTTCTTTAAGAACGTTGGCAATGTTGCGCGTCATTTTCGTTGAGGGGATGTTGGTGGTGGGATGCCGAACTGCACCCGCATTCCGAATGCGCGTCAGCATATCTGCAATAGTGTCGTTTGCCGCCATATTCCCTGTTTTCCTCCTTGATGTATTGCGGGCTTATGAACTGCGAAAGGGCATACCCATTTCGGCGAGTAGGGCGCGAGCTTCTTCGTCTGTGTTGGCTGTTGTGACGATGGAAATATCCAAACCGCGCATTTGATCGATACTGTCGTAATCAATTTCGGGGAAAATTAGCTGTTCGCGCACGCCAAGGCTGTAGTTGCCTCGTCCGTCAAAACTTTTGGGGCTGATGCCGCGAAAGTCGCGAATCCTCGGCAGTGCTAAACTAATTAAGCGGTCGAGAAAAGCGTACATACGCTCGGAGCGCAGGGTAACCATGACCCCCACGGGCATTCCTTGACGGAGTTTAAAGCCAGCGATCGCTTTTTTAGCGCGAGTGACTACGGGCTTTTGCCCCGTAATGGTGGCAATTTCTTCAATTGACGATTCTAACGCCCTGGCGTTCTGCGACGCTTCCCCCAGACCGCGATTCACCACGATCTTGACCACCTTGGGAACTTGATGAATATTGGTGTAACCGAATTGCTCCTTAAGTTTGGGAACAATGGTTTCTTCATAAACTGATTTGAGTCTTTGTGTCATAGTGGCTAATGTCCTCAAGGCATCAAGCGAGGATAAAGTCCGTTAATCAATAATTTCTCCAGTTTTTTTGAGCATTCGCACTTTGCGACCTTCTTCGGTGAAGGTATAGCTAATGCGACTCGCTACTTTTTGCTTTTCGGAGTAAAGCATCACGTTCGAGCTATGAATCGGGGCTTCATAGGTATCAATCCGCCCGGATTCGCCGTCTTGTTGCGGCTTAACGTGCTTGGTGCGAATATTCACACCCTTGACGACGACTTGGCTTTTCTTGGGAATTGCCTCTAAGACTTCGCCAACTTTACCTTTGTCTTTACCCGAAATAACTTGCACGGTATCGCCTTTTTTGACGTGCATTTTGTACCGCGCGGGGGCGGCAGATTTGGTATTCATTAAATAACCTCCGGGGCCAGGGAAACAATTTTGGTGTAATTTTTGTCGCGGAGTTCGCGAGCTACCGGCCCAAAAACCCGCGTTCCTCTCGGATTGCCTTCGTTATTAATAATCACAGCCGCGTTATCATCAAAACGAATGCTCATACCGCTTTCGCGTCTTAGGGATTTACGAGTCCGCACAATCACGGCTCTCACCACATCGGATTTTTTGACTCCCATGTTGGGGAGAGCTTCTTTGACGACGGCAATAATTTCGTCGCCAATGTAACCGTAGCGGCGATTCCCAGTGCCTAAGACCCGCAAGCACATTAATTTTCGGGCCCCGCTATTATCGGCAACGTTGAGAAAGGTCTGTTGTTGGATCATGGGTTTTGCTTGGGTTTAAGCGGTGAATGGAGATTAACGCAAAAGATAATAAAGTCCAAATAAATGCCCAATTTTATGCTTCTTGGCTGGACGTAATAATTTCAGTAATGACCCAGTGTTTGGTGCGGCTCAAAGGCCGAGTTTCTTGGATGCGGACGATATCGCCTTCTTTACAGCGATTTTCGGCATCATGAACTTTATAACGCTGGGTTTTAACGACAATTTTGCCGTATTTGGGGTGGGGAGAGCGGTTTTCAATGGCGACGACTACGGTTTTATCCATTTTGTCGCTGACCACTGTACCGACTCGTTCTGTAACTGCCATCCGTGTTTTACTCCAATGTGCGTATTATTCAGCCGTTGCAGTTGGGGCTGCGCTAGGGGCAGCTTTTTGCAGTTCTCGTTCGCGCTCGACGGTGAGCAATTGCGCAATTTTGTGCTTGACGTGCTTAAACTCGTGGGTTTTTTCGAGTTGACCAGTGGCTCGTTTAAAGCGCAGATCGAATAACTCTTTTTTGGCGCTAATAATTGCGTCTGCGAGTTCTTCGTCGTTGAGATTGCGGGCTTCTTCGATTTTGGGTAATGCCATAATTAGCTGTACTCCTCGTCGCGGGTAACAAATTTGGTTTTGATGGGGAGTTTTTGCATGGCGAGGCGCATGGCTTCGCGAGCGACTTCTTCAGATACGCCAGCCATCTCAAACATGATGCGTCCGGGTTTAACCACGGCTACCCAAAATTCTGGAGAGCCTTTCCCCGAACCCATCCGGGTTTCCGCCGCTCGCATGGTTACGGGTTTGTCGGGGAAAATACGAATCCAGATTTTCCCACCCCGGCGCACATAGCGGGTCATGGCACGACGGGAGGCTTCAATTTGGCGAGAGGTGATCCAACCGGGTTCGGTGGCTTGGATGGCAAAGTCGCCAAAGTTGAGGTTACAGCCTCGGTGAGAGAGACCGCGCATTCGGCCTCGTTGCTGTTTGCGGAATTTAGTACGTTTAGGACTGAGCATGATGGTTAGCGTTGATGGTGCTTGTTGGTTGGTTAGGAGGATTTAATTTCCCAACCTCAAACAATTAAATTACTCCGAACGGTCTTCAAATTGTTGACGGCGACGCTGACGACGGGGGGCGGGAGCGGGGGTGCTGGCAATTTCTTCTTGACCGGGGATAATTTCGCCTTTGAAGACCCAAACTTTGATGCCGAGGATGCCGTAGATGGTACGGGCGGTGCGGTAAGCGTAGTCGATATCGGCTCGGAGGGTGTGTAGGGGAACGCGACCTTCGCGAGTCCATTCGGTGCGGGCGATTTCGGCTCCGTTGAGGCGACCGCTAACTTGAATTTTGATGCCTTTGACTTCGGCGCGTTGGGCCCGTTGAATGGCTTGACGGACGACGCGACGGAAGGAGACCCGGCGTTCGAGTTGTTGGGTGATGTATTCGGCGATGAGGACGGCATCGGCATCGACGCGGGAAACTTCGACGACGTTGACGCGAATTTGGCGATTGCTGCCGAGGAAGTTTTGGAGGTCAGATCGCAGTTTTTCGATGCCACTACCGCCTCTCCCGACAACGACACCGGGACGAGCGGTGTGGATTTCGAGGTCAATTTGATCGGCTTTGCGCTCGATGCGGACTTCGGAAATCCCGGCGTTGTTGAGTTCTTTTTGAATATATTGGCGAATTTTATGGTCTTCTTGGAGCAGTTCGGGATAGCGTTTGGTGTCGGCATACCAGCGAGAACGGTGCTCTTTGGTGACACCCAGGCGAAACCCGGTTGGATGTATCTTTTGTCCCACGATTTTTATCCTTTTATTGTTCTACGGGGGCGACGGCGATGGTGATGTGACAGGTGGGCTTATGAATTTGATAAGCGCGACCCTGCGCTCTGGCTCGAAACCGTCTTAAGCGCGGCCCTTGGTCGGCGTAGGCGGTGCTAACGACGAGGTTGGTGCGGTCGTAGCCTTGGTTGTGTTCGGCGTTAGCGACTGCCGAGCGCAAGACTTTGAGAATCGGCTCGCAAGCCCGATAGGGCATAAATTCGAGGATAATCAGAGCTTCTTGGTAGGTACGACCGCGAATTTGGTCGAGGACGCGCCGCACTTTATGGGGGGACATCCGAATGTAGCGCGCGATCGCTTTAACTTCTGCTTGGGTGTTGACTGCCATAGGATTTGCTAGGGATGGTGTTGGAGGACTGAGGATCGACCGTTTGGGGTTTAGCGTCTCCCGGCTTTTTTATCGCTTTTGGCGTGGCCGCGGAAGGTGCGAGTCGGCGCAAATTCACCGAGTTTGTGACCGACCATTTGTTCGGAGACAAAGACGGGAACGTGCTGGCGACCGTTGTGGACGGCGATGGTGTGGCCGACCATTTGAGGCAAGATAGTAGAGGCTCGCGACCAAGTTTTGATCACTTTTTTATCCCCTTTGGCGTTGAGCTTTTCAATTTTGGTCAAGAGGCTGTCGGCAACAAAGGGGCCTTTTTTTAACGAACGACCCATAGATAAGTGTTACTCCTAAACGGTAAATAACAAGACAATTTTGTAGGTTATTAGCTGCGGTTGCGGCGGCGAACAATCAGCGCGTCGCTGCGCTTTTTACGCTTGCGGGTTTTCGCTCCTAATGTGGGTTTACCCCAAGGAGTAACCGGGCCGCTGCGACCGATGGGAGCGCGACCTTCACCACCGCCATGAGGGTGATCGACGGGGTTCATGGCGCTACCTCGAACTTGGGGTCTGCGACCGAGATGGCGCGATCGCCCGGCTTTACCTAAACTAACGTTACGAGCATCGCTATTACCAACGCGACCAATGGTGGCGTAACACTCGCGGCGCACCATTCGCACTTCTTTTGAGGGTAATTTTAAAGTGACATAGTTACCTTCTTTGGCAACCACCTGGGCGGCACTACCCGCTGCTCTTACCATTTGTCCCCCGCGTCCGGCGGTGAGTTCGACGTTGTGGACTTCTGTTCCTAAAGGAATCTTACTCAAGGGCAGAGCATTGCCAATTTCAAAAGGCACGAGGTTGAGGTCGTCCCCGGCAATAACGGTGTCTCCCACTTTTAAGCCCACAGGGTGCAAAATATACCGTTTTTCCCCGTCTTCGTAGTACAAAAGGGCAATACGCGCATTGCGGTTGGGGTCGTATTCAATGGCGGCAACTTTTGCCGGAACATTGTGTTTATCGCGACGGAAATCAATCAGGCGATAAAGGCGTTTGTGACCGCCACCGCGACGGCGACTGGTGATAACACCGCGATTGTTCCGACCTTTTGGGCGGTGTTTATTTTTAGTGAGTGATTTTTCGGGTTTACCTTTGGTGACTTCGGCGAAGTCTGACACGGTAGCTTGCCGCGTCCCAGGTGTCATTGGTCGATAAGAACGAATACCCATAATTTTTGAAGGCTTGGACTTTTAGGGTCTGCAATGGTGTTGTGGAAGTCAACTCCCAGGTCACCGTATTTTTTAATAATTTTGATTACACATCCGGGAACAGATCGATACTGTCGCCTGCTGCGAGAGTCACCATAGCGCGTTTGTAAAGCGGTTTGTAGCCGATGAACCGACCGACCCGTTTGCGTTTGCGCCCCGGTCGCAGGGTGTTAACTTGGGTGACTTTGACATCAAACAAGTTTTCGATAGCTGCTTTAATTTGCGTTTTGGTGGCTTTGAGGGCAACCTCAAAGACGTATTGATTTTGTTCGAGGAGCAGGGTTGCTTTCTCGGTCACAATCGGTCGAATTACTAAATCGGCGAGATCGCGGGTTTGAAGTTTAGTCACCGTACACCTCCTGAATAATTTGCAGGGCTTGACTGGAGACAACAATTTTATCGGCGTTGAGTACGTCGTAAACGTTGAGGTAGTTGGCCGAAATCATGGTGAGATGGGCAATATTACGACCGGATAAATAAATGTTCTCAATTTTTTCCGGCAGAATGAGCAAGACTTTGGCTTCGAGATTAGCTCCCCAACGCTCTAACGCCGCTACTAGGTCTTTGGTTTTGGGACGAGTGATTTGTTCGCTAAAGTCTTCAACCACGATTAAATCATCGCGGCGACTATCGAGGGCGGTTCTTAAAGCCAGTCGCCGCTCTTTGCGGTTCATTTTTTGGCTGTAGTCTCTGGGCTTGGGCCCGAAGATAACACCGCCGCCCCGCCAGAGGGGAGACCGAATTGAACCGGCTCGCGCTCTGCCTGTGCCTTTTTGCCGCCAGGGTTTGCGTCCGCCGCCGCGAACTTCAGCGCGGGTTTTGGTGGAGGCGTTGCCTTGGCGAGCGTTGGCTTGGTGACGCACGAGGGCGCGGTGAACGATGTGGGCGGCGTTTTCAGGTTTGGCAACGCGCAGTTCGAGGGTGGCTTCCCCGACTTCTTCACCTTGCCAATTTTTAACGACACAAGTAACCATTTGTTTAGTCCTTTGTTTGGGGTCAGGGGCTTGCTGTTGTCTGAAGGCGGACAAGTCAGCTTACCAGATGACTATTTTTGCTGACCGACGATGTTGGCGGGAGCAATGCTTAATAGGGTTCCGGGTTTACCGGGGACGCAGCCTTTGATTAAGAGGAGGTTGCGATCGCTATCTACACGGACAACAGGCAGTTTGCGAGTTGTGACTTTGGTGCCGCCATACCGTCCGGCCATGCGTTTGCCGGGGTAAATACGTCCGGGAGTTGTTCCTGCCCCCGTCGAACCGGGTAAACGGTGGTTTTTTGACCCGTGAGACATGGGCCCGCGTTTAAAGTTGTGCCGTTTTTGATAGCCAGCAAAACCGCGACCAATGCTCTTACCGCTTACGTCTACCAGTTGACCGTTTTCAAAGATGTCGGCTTTGACAGACTGTCCCGGTTCGTATTGGGAGGCATCGTCGAGGCGATATTCTTTGAGATGGCGTAAGGGAGAAGCTGTTGCTTTTTTGAGGTGGCCCAGTTCAGGGCGAGTTAAAGCTTTTTCTTTAACTTCTTCGTAACCGAGTTGAACGGCATTGTAGCCGTCGGTGGATTCGGTTTTAACTTGAGTTACCGTGCAAGGGCCTGCTTGAACCACTGTCACAGGAATGGCGATTCCTGTTTCTGGGTCGAATATTTGGGTCATGCCCAGTTTTGTGCCGAGGATGCCGAGAGACACGCTTCTACCTCTCTATCGCTTGATTTAAACAACATTGGAAGGCGGAGTTATTAGACCTGATACTGATGTTTGCATCGGGGTTTTCTCCGCAAGATAACCCTCCTCATTAGCTAAGGAGAGGTCAATCATTCAGTTAGGACGGTAAGTTCCTTGACCAAGATGGCAAGCTAAACTTGCAGCTATTCCGGTCAACTTTGTCACCGGGACTCGCTTAGGACTTAAGGACGATTATCCTCAGTATCGAAAAGCGCGGTGAAAAAGTCTGTCGAGTTGGGCGGATGCCCGTGGTAGCGGGGGGTACAGAAGCTTTTGACCGATTCTGCCAATTTGGGTTATAAATTGGCGAGTTTTGCGGTTGAAACAGCTTTTGTATTGGCGATCGCGGCATTTCCCTAAAGAAGTTGCCCGATCGCGCATCTGAGTTTTGCTACGAACTTAGACAGCCTGGACTAATGTCACGATCATCTACATTAACTGTTTTGGCCGTTTTAGTCAAGTCGTCTTTTTTCAGTGACCAGCAATCACAAATCAACCAGAGGGGAATGTCAGCTTATAATATTTTCCAGATCACTCAATAAAACTTCAAGAAATTTATGCCACTCCTGACCACTGGTAAAGCCTTTATTCGCGATTTAGAAGAATCTGGTGCGCTTGGCACTTACACTCCGTTAGAAGGGGGTTTTGAGGGACGGTATCAACGCCGTTTGCGGACGACGGGTTACGATACGTTGCGTTTGTCAGCCCGTGGTTTGGGCGATCTTTCGGCGTATTTGACGCGAGTTCATGGGGTACGTCCGCCTCATTTGGGGAAAAAGAATATTGGTCAAGATGCGATGGTGGGGCAAGTTCATTTTATTCCACCTGTGGCAACGTACCACATTGAGAGTTTACCGCCTCAGTCAAAGGGTTTGGTACTGTGGATCATTGAAGGTTTTGTCTTGTCTCGTCAAGAGTTAGAATATTTAGCAAATTTGCCCAAAACTGAGCCAAAGTTAAAGATTGTGGTGGAGTTAGGGGGCGATCGCGCTTTTCGTTGGCAACCCTTAAACGAAGCGGTAAACGTCGCTTAACCCAAGGGAATTATGCTAGGAAATACTCTAGCGTAACTGGTAAGGACTCCTAACAATGCTCGATGCTCGCGACTACACCTTGATTATTGATAAAAGTGGCAGTATGTCTATCCCCGATCAAGAGGGGGGCAAGAGTCGCTGGCAAGTGATGCAGGAGTCCACTTTTGCGTTAGCATTCAAATGCGAAGAATTCGATTCAGATGGTTTGACTGTGTACACCTTTTCAGGGCGGTTTCAGCGTTACGATAATGTAACTGCGAGTAAGGTGTCGCAAATTTTCCAAGAAAATCGTCCTTCGGGAAAAACCGATCTCGCGGGGGTGTTGCGGGATGCGCTTCAGAATTATTTTCACCGCAAGGGGGTAAATCAGGCCAAGCCGGACGGTGAGACGATTTTGGTGGTTACTGATGGCGAACCCAATGACCGTCAAGCGGTAATGCGGGTGATTGTGGATGCAACGCAACGGATTGATCGGGAGGACGAATTAGCGATCGCGTTTATTCAAGTGGGCAACGATCCCGAAGTAACATGGTTTTTAAAGCTATTGGATGATGAACTCCAAAATGCCGGGGCAAAGTTCGATATTGTAGATACAGTCACAATAGAAGATATGCAGGAATTGACCCTTGCAGAAGTTTTGATCAACGCCATTTTGGATTAAGACGCGATCGCTTCGAGGAGGAAATCATGGCTTCTATGGATGATTTATTAGCACAATTACAAGCAGAATTCGAGCAAAAAAAGGCAAATTCTTCTCAATCTCATCCACCTGATTCAAATCAGCCATCAACCGATGATTTACTGGCTGAAATTCAAGCTCAATTTCAAAAACCTGCTGCTAAATCTCATAATGCCATGAACCGCAATTCTGATGATTCCCGCTTAGATGATTTACTCAATGCTGCTAAGTCGGAATTGAGTGGTTCGCAAAGCCAGGGGGATGATACGAACAAGGCGTTAGAAGCGTTTAAACAACAATCTCGCCCCCAACCCCCTATGCCAAATCAAGATGCTACAGACGAAGCGTTAAAAGCCTTGAAACAGCGATCGCGTCCATCCCAATCCCCGACAGGTAGAGATGCAACGGATGAGGCTTTGGCAGCATTCAAAAATCAATCCCGTCCCCAAACGCCGGAAAATTCGCAAACTGAAGATGCTCTAGCCTCCCTTAAGTCAGCATTTCAGCAAAAACAAGCGCAATCTAATGCTCAAGAGCATAAACCAACGGATAATGAGTTAGAAAGCCTGAAAAACCAGTTTGCTCAAAAGGTAAAGGCGAATAAATCTCCACCCCCACAAACATCTCCAGCCACCGATCGCGTTTTAGCCCAACTCAAGCAAGAATATAAACAGCAGCAACAAGATGTAGACGCACAACTGCGAAATACAGAAGATATTGTGCGGCAAGAAAGACTAGCCGAACAACGCCGTCAGCAGCGCCGCAAAGCCTTACAGCGTAGAGCAGAAGCCTGGTTAAAAGATTTGGATATTAACTCCGATGAAGGGTTATGGTTTGAGGAATTTGCTTATTCTTATGATTCCCGATTAGCCGCAGCCGTCGATTATTTGCAAGCCCTAGAAGAAACTCGCGCTTAAGGGCATTTATCCCTTGGGCAATCTTACTTTTCCGAAATTTCGCCACGAGGAACCGAAGGTGTGAATATTAACCTTGAGAGCGATCGCACTCTGTACGATTAATCTAGGGCATATTGGAAAATAGCATCTTTAAATTATGAGGGCAAGATTCATGCAAATATGGCTTCGCCGCATCGCTGTTTTACTCGCTTTGGGCAGTGTATTATCGACTAATGTTGCCTGCAATTCGGAGGACGAAACGATTGTTGAAGCGACTACTGCGATCGCATCTCCTACCCCAACGGCAACCGTTTCACCAATCGCATCTCCCTCGCCTGCTCCCGTTGCTCATACTTCGGGTTTCGACTCCTACAACGAAGCGATTAATATTGCCTCTAGTGCCATCAACTATAGCAAAACCGCCTTAGTCCGCGAAGATTGGTCAATGATAGCTCGCCGTTGGCAACAAGCCGCCCAGACTTTACAAACTGTACCCTCGTCTCATCCTCAATACGCCGCAGCCCAAGCCAAAATTCCTCAGTATATGCGCTTTGCCAAAGAAGCCCAAGCCAAAGCCCAACCCCAACAAACAGCCTCCAATCAAGCCGGAGATGTTAGTCCTAATTTCTTCATTATTCCAATCAAAGAGCGCATTACAGGTATTCCCCTCGTCGAAGTCAAAATCAACAATAACCGCAGCTTTGATATGTTGTTTGATACGGGAGCGAGTCGCACTTTATTAAGCGGTACAGTGGCTTCTACCCTCAATCTTAAAGCTGTCTCTAAAACTCAAGCCGGGATTGCTGATGGTTCTGTCGTCGAATTTCCTGTCGTTCAGGTGAATTCTCTCGAAGTCGATGGTCGCATTCAGCGTAATTTTAAGGCTGCTGTTGCTCCTAGTATGCCTGTTGGTTTACTCGGTCAAGACTTTTATGAAGGTTACGATGTCACAGTTAAACAAAACGCGATTGAATTCCGCAAACGTTAGTAGAGTTTTGTTTAAAATTATCTCCTTTTCAACCTTGTTATGTTACCAACAATTACTACCAATCGTATCGAGTTGTCGGCGGGAACACTACTTTATAAAGCGAATCAACTTGAAATTTATCAATTAGAAAGTAATCAATATTGGCGAACAGAAGCAAGTCGAGTTTTTCCCAGTTTACCGATGCGCTCGCTAATTCAGCAATATGTGAATCGTTCTTGGGAGGTGGGTTCGAGTGTAGCTTTACGGGAGTTACGTCAAGGTTTAAAGTCTTGATTTGGGGTTGATGTATTAACAATGGCTACTAGGAGATTGCAGAAAAAAGCGGGAGTCGAATAAACTCCCGCTTTTTTAAGTTGAGAAACTAGCTGAAATTAGCCAACTGGTTGTAGTTGGTATTGGTGACTGGCTTCGACAATAACTTTGCCGTCGTCATCCACATCGATCCAAGCTTGTTGATTGTCCTTGACTTTACCGGAGAGAATGGCATCGGCTAAGGGGTCTTCCAGGAGGTTCATCACAGCACGACGGAGAGGACGCGCACCGTAGCTGGGATCGTAGCCAACTTTAGCGACTAAATCTTTGAAGGTTTTGCTCACTTCGAGTTGGATATTGCGTTGTTCGTAGAGGCGATCGCGCACATCTTGTAAAATCAATTCGGCGATTTCTACGATCTCATTTTGAGTGAGTTGACGGAAGACGATAATTTCATCGAGACGGTTGAGAAACTCAGGCCGGAAGTAGTTTTTGAGTTCGTCGTTGACGCGATCGCAAAGGCGATTGTATTGCGCTTGTCCGTAATCTTCGGCGGTTTCAAAACCAATACCACCGCCACCTTTTTCGATAATTTTTGACCCGATATTCGAGGTCATAATCACCAAAGTATTCTTGAAGTCTACGGTGCGACCTTGAGCATCGGTGAGACGACCATCATCCAGCAGTTGCAACAACAAGTTAAATACATCTGGGTGGGCTTTCTCAATTTCGTCAAAGAGAATTACGGAGTAGGGACGACGACGCACGGCTTCAGTGAGTTGGCCTCCTTCATCAAAGCCGATATAACCCGGAGGAGAACCAATCAATTTCGCGGTGGTGTGGGATTCCATGAACTCGGACATATCAACGCGAATCATGGCATCTTCTGAACCGAACAGATAAGTCGTCAGGGCTTTAGCGAGTTCGGTTTTGCCGACTCCTGTAGGCCCAGAAAAGATAAAACTGGCAATGGGACGGTTGGGGTCTTTCATCCCGACGCGAGCGCGACGAATGGCACGAGATACGGCGGTAACGGCTTCATTCTGCCCGATAACTTGCTCGTGTAATGCTTGTTCGAGGTGGAGGAGGCGTTCTGACTCAACTTCGGTGAGTTTGGTGACGGGAATGTTCGTCCAGGAAGCAACGATGTGAGCAATTTCTTCCTCGTCTACAACGCAAGGAGGTTGGTTCTCGGCAGATTTGATGCCTTCAGTTTTGCGACGAAGGTCGTCTCGTAAATGGCTGCGCGATCCGGCTTCGTCGATGAGGTCGATGGCTTTGTCGGGAAGGAAGCGATCGCTAATATAACGGTCAGAAAGTAAGGCTGCGGCTTCGATTGCCTCGTTGGTAAAGATAACGTTGTGAAATTCCTCATAACAAGACCGCAAACCCATCAAGATATCGATGGTATCGGTGACACTTGGCTCGTTGACCATGACTCGTTGGAAACGTCGCTCTAAGGCGGTATCGCGCTCGATATGCTTGCGATACTCGTCTAGGGTAGTCGCCCCTAAGCATTGCAATTCGCCGCGAGCGAGGGCGGGTTTAAGGAGGTTGGCCGCATCGACACCGCCTTCGATTCCCCCAGCACCGACGAGGGTATGAATTTCGTCGATAACTAGGATGATTTTGCCCGATTTTTTCACTTCCTCAACGATAGCCTTGAGACGTTCTTCAAATTCGCCCCTAAAGCGAGTTCCAGCAACCAGCAAACCCATGTCTAGTTCGATGACTTGCTTTTCTTGGAGGTTTTCGGGGACATCTCCTGCGTGAATTCGTTGGGCTAAACCGGAGGCGATCGCGGTTTTACCAACACCCGGTTCTCCGACGAGGACGGGGTTACTCTTGGTTCTGCGGCCTAAAATTTGGATGACGCGATCGATTTCTTTTTCCCTACCCACAATGGGGTCGAGCTTGCCTTCTGCGGCGCGATCGCTGAGGTTAATGCTAAATTCTGCCAATTTGGGTTTTCGCATCTGAGGAAAGCCAAAAAACCCTTCTTTTTGTCCGCCGACGGGAGCGGCTGCGGTGGCGGTGGCTTCTGCTTCCCCAGCACGACGAATCACTTGGTTGCGGAGTTCGTCGCGGTCTACACCGAGGCGTTGCAGAATTTTGGCAGCGATGGATTTTTCTTCACGGGCGATCGCGAGCAGCAAATGTTCTGTCCCGACATAATTGTTGCCTAGTTGTCGAGCTTCAGAAAACGCCTGCTCAAAAACAGCTTTGGCTTTGGGGGTGAAGGGAATATTCGCCGGAACGTAGCCCGGGCCGCGACCCACTAAATCATTAACCTGCTGACGGGCTTTTTTCAAGGTGACGTTCATCTCTCGCAGGACTACCGCAGCGATTCCCGTGCCTTCTCCAATCAAACCTAATAAAACTTGCTCTGTCCCGACTAGATTATGTCCCGTGCGTCTAGCTTCTTCTTGGGACAACATAATAGCTTTAATAGCAGTATCTCTGAATTGCTCGAACATATATATCCACCAAAGGGTAAAATTACGATTTCGTTACTTTTCTTGACTTTCTTTCTTTACTGTATCTATACTGCCGGATTTTGTTCGGTGGGACAACCCGTACTCTGAGGGCGGTTTTTACCGGATGATGGATTTGCTGAAATCGGCTTGATTCTTAGTACAAAAGCTTTTGCACCTTACCCAAGCTTTAGGAAACTGTCACTGTTGCTCGGCTCAAGTCCGATCAAAAAGCCCAATAACTGGCTCTTTTGCTGCCAATTATTGGGACAATTTGCATCGAATTTTTGGAAAAACAGTTGATATAGTATGAGTTTTTAAAGGGGATGATTTCTCTCGTTAATTAATTCGAGGGACAAATCTATTGGGAGATTTCTCTAATTTTTAACGATGAGTCGCGGCATTTTCTGAAGCCGTTTCAGGGTAAACGCGCTCGATTTCCATACCATAATCAAGGGTCAAAGACTGTTCTAAGCGAGTAATTTCTTGTCTTAAAGATATCGTTTTTGTAAAAGCAGGAGTACCTAAACAACAAGCACGCCAACATCCTCGAACTTCAACGCCAAGCTGACGACATACTCCGCCGCGTCGTCCTTCAGGAGTGTAGTAATTGCAAAGGCGGCAAGTAGAGGTTGAAAAATTTGCAGGTTTCATGGAAGCTTTTAAAAAAAGGTGAAAGTCGTTCGAGTTTATATTTTTATTTTCTCTATTTTTTTGCTTGTTGGTATTACTACGCAATAAATAGATACAATTTCTGGAACTTCATCAAAAAAACATGAATTTTTTTAACAACAACATTGTAGTTATGAAGGAAGAATAAACGGGGATCGAGGAAAAACCCACTTACTCTACAGGACTTTGCCGTAAATAACTCTGTCTATTGTGTACCGTAACCCGTCGTCAAAAGGTCAATCGTTTTCTTTAAGATTTTCTTTATATTTTGTTTGAAGTTCGCGCTTCATCGATCTTAAAAAAAGGTAACAGACCGCGACTAAAGTGATTTTTGAGTTGAGGTGGGCTTGAGGGCGGGTAGTGGGAAAAATCCTGCTGAATTACCGCCGAGTCAGACGGGTATCGACTATACTGATGCCATTGTTGACTCAAGTTGAGATATTGTCTGTAGGAGTCCGCACGATGACCCGACCCCATGCTATTGCAGCTTCCGAACCCCCTGCTATTCATCCAGTATTAGCGAGAGCCTTGAATTGTGTTGACGTACAGCTAGAAGCTGAACTAGCTCGTTATCGTCGCCAAATCGCTGATTCTAGCCAATCTCGGCGCGAAACCTCAATTCAGTCTTACGAAACGGCGATCGCGTCCCCTTCTCTCCCTACACCACCGCCGACCCCAATTCAGTCCCCTGAAGAAAATCCCCTCAACTTAAAATTTGCCAGCGAGGGGCCGATAATTCATCAACCCCCAGTGGCAGAATCAGCCGCTAGTCCCCCCGACGATTATCTCGCTTCGTCAGAACAACTCCTGCGTAACCTTGATGCGACGGATCGTTCTCCCGAACCGGAAACAAAGGCAAGTTTGCCCGAACGCTTGCTAACTCCTTTGGGGATCGCGGCGATGGCGCTTTTGTTTGGGGCGATCGCCCTGCTCGGAGCAGCCATCTTCGATCCAGAAAGACTCACGGCTTGGCGCTTAAATGGCAGCAGCAACGACCCGGAAACCCTGGATACTCTGCCCCCCGCGACTCCAGAAGCCAAGAGCGATCGCAACGCCAGCGAAGACCTCGACCTCGACAATCTGGGCAACATTCAACCCCGCTCCCAAGCTGAAACTCCTGCGGGAAGCAACAGTAGCGCGGCTAACCCGACTCCACCGCCTTCGGCAGTCCCCCCCAACTACAGCATTCCAGGGAGTTCCTCAGACCTCACAAATGCCTTGGTACCGCCTCTCAATCCCACGCCTCAAGCCGCACCGCAACCCAGTCCCAGTGCTGCCGAAGCCCCGGTTTCCCAAGACATCGAACCCGCTCCCGGCCCAACCAGTAGCGATTATTATTATGTTTTGGCTGATTACAGCGGCCCAAATTCTTTACAACAAGCCCAAGTAGCCGTTCCCGATGCTTATGTCCGACAGTTCAAAGTCGGCGATCGCATTCAGATGGGCGCATTCCTCACCCAAGCGGATGCTAACGATTTGGCAAATCGCTTGGAAGACCAAGGTTTAGCCGTGTCGGTGTATCGTCCTTAGAGGGTTGGGTTCTAAGGCGATCGCGCACATCCGCCATCAGTGTTTTCCAGAATCTAACTCAGCCTAACCGCCTCCAATCCCCTCAGAGCGAGTAGGATCGCCTGCATTAGCGGTAATAATTTTACGCAGGGTTTGGCGTAGGTATTCGCGATCGAAAGGCTTGGTGAGGTATTCCGTCGCCCCCGCTAAACGCCCTTGCACTTTGTCAAATGCCCCATCCCTAGCAGTCAGCATAATAATTGGTAAATCTTGGAATTGCGGCAAACTGCGGACAGTGCGGCACAAATCTAAACCGTTAACCCCAGGCATGGAAACATCGAGTAAAATCAAAGCGACGTTCTGGTGGTAAATCGCCGATAGCGCATCCACAGCGTTATCCGCCAGTAAAACTTTGTATTCATCTTGCAAGGCTTTTTGAATCATCTTTTGCATAACTGGGCTGTCGTCAACAGCTAGGACAGTCAGTTGGGACTCAGGAGCAGACATGATAACCTCCACTCTGGGTAGCTCGATTGTCAAAGGTGAGTATGTCATTCTCAATCCGATCTTAACTTTGTTAACGGTATTGCTCGGATGTTGCGAGTCGTTGGAGCGAGAGCAACCCTTGTAACCTCGAACGAGCAAAGGAGCGATCGCGCCTTTGTTTTCAGTTTTCATCTCAATTATGCAAAATTTCCCAGCATTATTTGAGATATTTTCCCAGAATCACACAATATTTAAACAATAATAATTTTTTTTAAGAAAACCCGCTAAATAACCCGGAAATTCAGGCTGACTTGATTTAAAAGGGAATAATAGAAATAGAAGGAGGTTGTTCTGGAAAAAGGCGATTTCTGCATCTGATAGGCGATCGTCGTTTTGAGAGTCATAAAAAACAAATGGTTATGAGTGTTATTAGTCCGACTAACTTCGAGCCTCTTACCAACGCCTATTTTCGTCTGAATCAAGCGTGGGAATTTGTCGATTTCAACGAAGCAACCGCCAAACTTTTGGCTAAGTCTGAATCAGACTTAATGAATCAGTGTATTTGGCGCGTATTTCCGCAACTCCAACAATCTGTTTTTGCTCAAGAATATCATCGGGTTGTACAACAACAGGTCAGCAGTCATTTGGAAGCTTTTTGTCTGCCTTTGCGGTTGTGGGTAGAGGCTTTTATTTGGCCTTGTGGCGATGGTATTGTCGTGGAAATGCGAGATATTAGCGATCGCAAGCGCCTTGAAGCCGATCTTTTAACGCGATCCTGTTTATCAGAACTTGAAACCCACATCAGTCATATTTTTCAACATGACAAATCCCTGAGTCAAAGTTTGTCCCACTGTACCGAAGCCCTGATTCAAGACTTAGATTTAGCTGCGGCTTCCGTGTGGATGCGATCGCCTCAGTCCAGTCATTTGCAACTGCAAGCCCTGAGTTTAAGCGAAGCTTACGAAAAAGAAGGTCATCTCTCCAGTTACGCCGTTTCCCCCCATCTCGACGATCCAGACCAAAACGTCCTGCAAGCTCAACCTTTTTGCTTAGAAAAGGCGTTACTGGATTGGATGGTGGAAAATCGCCAGCCTATACAAGATTTTATTTTGCCTGCCGATCTCAACTCAAAATGCCAACCCCTCAACGGTAATCTTGCGACTTCTCCATTCGATGATTCTTTATTTTGCGACCTGACTCCTGCCCTACTACGTCCTTGTCGCACCATTCACTTTATTGCCTATCCTTTGTGTATGGAAGCCGAATTTCTAGGGGCGATCGCGCTTTGGTCTTATCAATCTCCCACCCCAGCGACTCAAAGTACCTTTTCTACCCTCGCGAATACTATTGCCCTGGCTGTCGATCGCGATCGCCTCAAAACTGCTTTACAATCCCGTCAAGATAACTTACTCTTTCGCCTCGCTAACCAAATCCGCAAATCTCTAGACCTCAACACGATCCTCGAAACCGCCGTCCAAGAAATTCGCACCCTCCTCAATGTCGATCGCTGTCATTATCTGTGGTCTTGGTCGCATCCCAGTCAACCCAGTCTGACGGTTAGCCACGAAGCTAGTAGCGATGCCCAAAATACTAGCTTAATTGGCGATTGTCCGCCCCAAAAACTAATTTTACTGGCTAATTTAATCAACAATTTACAATCTCTCCAGATCGACCGGGTAGCAACTGCCAAACAACAAACCGCACTGCCTTACAATCGCGATATTTTGCAATTACTCGACGAATTGCAAATTACCTCGTTTTTCATGTTGCCTTTGCAAACGCGATCGGGTCATTTGGGTGCGATCGCCTGTAGTAGCAGCCACGGAGAACACCCTTGGAGCGATCGCGAAGTCGAGCTTTTGCAAGGAGTCGTCGATCAACTTGCCCTGGCTATCGACCAAGCCGAACTCTTTGCCCAAACTCGCGCTACAGCCTTAGCCGCTCAAACCCAAGCCCAACAACTCCAACTCGCTCTCCAAGAACTCAAACGCACCCAAAGCCAACTCATTCAAACCGAAAAAATGTCGAGTCTGGGGCAAATGATCGCCGGAATTGCCCACGAAATTAACAACCCGATGAACTTTATTTCCGGCAACCTCAGCTATACCAGCGAATACGTTAATGATGTTTTAGAACTGCTCAAACTTTATCAAGAAAGTTACCCCCAACCGACTAAGGATATTGATGATTTTACTGAAGAAATTGACCTCGACTTTATCCTTGAAGACTTACCGAAAACCCTCGCTTCTATGCAAATTGGAGCCGAACGAATTCAGCAAATTGTTTTAAGTTTGCGTAACTTTTCTCGCTTAGACCAAGCTGAAATGAAGCCGGTAGACATTCACGAAGGTATTGATAGTACCTTACTCATTTTGCACAACCGCATTAAAGCTAAAAGCAGCCGTCGAGAGTTGGAAATTATTAAAGATTACGGCAATTTACCCAAAGTTGATTGTTATGCGGGTCAGTTAAACCAAGTCTTTATGAACTTACTGAGTAACAGTATTGATGCTCTCGAACCCCAAGCCCTTGATAGCGAAGCCCCAACGCCCAAAATCCATATTCGGACGGCTTTGCTGGCTAATGACTGGGTTGAAATTAAGATAGGGGATAACGGACCGGGTATGACAGAAAAAACGATTAATCACATTTTCGATCCATTTTTTACGACTAAGCCTGTGGGGAAAGGAACGGGATTGGGCTTGTCGATTAGTTATCAAATTGTTGTTGAAAAACATCGGGGGAAAATCAGTTGTACTTCTGGAATTGGGAAAGGGACAGAGTTCTCGATTTTGATTCCTGCCGAACCTCCCCCTGAGTTAAAGCAAACATAAAACTTGTTGGCTAAATTGATTTAGCGAATAAGATCGTGAAAGATTGAAACGTCTGCTAAAAAGTTATTTTTTCCTGATTATTGAGGAGATTTTTGTGTCGTTACTCAACTCAATTCCTCAAAATATTATAGAAGATTTTAGACAATTAGTAACAGAGCGCACGGGTTTAGCGATTCGCGACCAAGATTGTTATGCTTTTAGTCGTAAAATTTGGCTGCGGATGAATCGTTTGAAGATTGATTCTCCAAGTTTTTATTACCGCCTTTTGAGTTTGGGGGCTGCCCAAAATAATCAAGAATGGCAAGAATTTATTTTACTATTAACTAATATTGAAAGTTATTTTTTTCGCGATCGCGGTCAGTTAGAGTTACTCAAAACCCAAATTTTACCAGAGTTAATCAAACGTGCCGCAGCCACCAAAACCCTGCGTCTTTGGAGTGCGGGTTGTTCTACAGGAGAAGAACCTTATTCTTTGGCAATGTTGGTGGTAGAATTACTTGGCGATCGCCCCGATTGGCAGATTGATATTATCGGGACGGATATTAATGAAAATGCGCTACAACGAGCCAAACGCGGTCGTTATACAAACTGGTCTTTTCGCAGTGATAACGATTTACAGCCTAAATATTTTACGACTCAAGGGAGTTATTACCAAATTAATGAAAAGTTGCGATCGCTGGTGCAATTTCACTATTTAAATTTGTTTAAAGACCCTTTTACGAATCTGGCAAATGTTGATTTGATTTTGTGCCGTAATGTTTTTATTTATTTTGAACCCACCGCGATCGCTCAAACTCTAGAAAAGTTTTTTAACAGTCTCCGACCTCTCGGCTATTTGATGACGGGTCATGCGGAACTATACAACCAAAATGTGAGTTGTTTCCACACCAAAATCTTTCCTGAATCGGTCATTTATCAACGTCCTGATTCTCCACCTATTGCATTACTCGAACTGCCTCCAGCGCTGCCTAAAATGCGGTTAAGTTGCCTTAATTCGACAGCTTTTGTGCCGACTGCTTCCCCAAAAGTGATTGACTCTACTATGACTTTACTCGTAGAAGCACAACAGTTGTTTGCTCTCAAACAATATCAACTCGCTTTGAGTAAAGCACAGCAAGTTTTACAGCGTCAGCCCCAACAATTAGAAGCCCGTTATTTAATCGCGCAAATTCAAGCGAATATCGGTCAGTACGAACAAGCGGTGAAGTCTTGTCAAGGGATATTAAAACTCGACCCTTTTTCAGTAAAATCTTATACTCTGCTTGCCCAAATTGCTGAAGAATTAGGCGATCGCGAGGGAGTAAAAAACTTTCTGAAAAAAATTATTTACTTAGAGCCACAATCCCTTTTCGCTTATTGGGAATTGAGTTACCTTTATGAATTAGAAGGTCGTTGGCAAAAAGCTCAAAAAATGTATAAAGCAACCCTGGCTTTGTTAGAGAAGTTACCTCTGACTCAAAAAGCAAGCGATACTTTAACAGTAGGCGAACTTAAAGAAAAAATAAAACAAAAATTAAATAACTTTGCTTAATTTTCTGCAATTTGTATTACAAGAAATAGCTTTAGACTTTGATGAACGCTCAAGACATTACTACTCTAAAAAATTCTTCTTATTTAACTTTTAACCTCCAAAATGATATTTATGGGATTAATACTTTTGCCGTCGAAGAAATTTTCTTATTGCCCGAATTAATCCCTATTCCTGAAGTTGCTCCAGATGTTGTCGGTGTTTTCAATTGGCGCGGTCAAATTCTTCCGGTTATTGACCTCAAACTGCGCTTTGGTTATGAAACAACGGATTATACTCTGACCGACAGTATTATTGTCATCAAAAACGGCGATCGGTATGGGGGTTTAATTGTTAATCAAGTGCGAGAAGTTAAAAATATTGCAATTGATGAAATTACTACAGAATTGCTCGGTCAGTATGACAGAATAGAAACAGAAGTAAATAAGATACAAGGAGGAATTGCTCGTAGCCACGATGAGATTGTCGTCTTACTTAATGCTGAGGCAATCCTGAAAATAAATCGCGATCGCGCCTTAGAAAACTTAGATTTATTAGAGCCAGAAAGCCAATCTGAAGTTCGCGATCGCCCGGCAGTTTGGCGAGAGTTTTGTCCCCAAGGAACTCCCGAAACCAAAGCTATTTTTCGCCAAAGAGCTAAACACTTGATCGAGGGAGTTGAAAGGGAAGACCGTCAAGGATGGCGTTCTCTTGCTGTTATCGAATTAGAACAAGAATTATTCGGAATTGACTTGACAATTGTGCGGGAGTTTACTGACCTTTATAAAATTACTCCTATTCCTTGTTGTCCGCCTCATATCGTCGGTAATATGAATCTTCGGGGTGAGATTGTAACCTTAGTAGATATCCGTCATATTTTGAATTTAGCTCGACTTGATACTCTACATTCTTCTAAGGCCACAATTGTGGAAGTAGAAGATATTATAGCCGGGATTGTCGTTGAGCAAGTACATGATGTTATCTTAGTGCAATCTACAGATATTCAAGCAGTTCCAACAGCAATTCATACAATTGATGATGAATACTTACTCGGTACAGTTTCCTATCAAGAAAAAATGCTGGCTTTGTTAGACATTGCCAAAATTTTGCTCAAAGGGGACTTGGTTGTTAATGAGTCGTTGTCCTGAAATTAGAGCCGAAGTTGGCGATCGCCAAAGGAAGAAGTATTATGCAGAATAAATATAAAGATATTAAGATTAGATATTGGATTGTTGCGGGGTATTGCGTTCCTATATTATTGTCCATTGTTTCGGCAATCATAGTATATATTAATGTCCAGATTGTCCGCGAACAAAAGCAAAAATTACAAAACACTACAGAAATTAGTCAAATCATTGCTGAGTTAGCTTTTGATGCCCAAAATCTGTCAAGGTCTACTCGTGGCTATATGTTAGACCGCAGTAATATTTCTTTGAATGTTTTTGAAAGCTCTCGCAATCAAATTCCTTTGCATCTTCAAGAACTCGAAGGTTTAATTACCGATGCTCAACAAGTGACTAATTTAGCTCGAATTCGCGAATCTGTAACTCAGTTAGAAACCATTAACGCTCGCTTAATTGATTTAGTCAATCAAGGACAAACACCTAGAGCTATTGAAGTTTGGAAACAAGATAGCGGTCGCGCTCAATCTGAAGCATTAGCCGGCTTACTCCAACAGTTTAGAAATCGCGAACAAGAAATTTTAAGTAATACTCAGCAATCGCAAGAACAGGCTTTAAATACTTTGGTTTTGTGTTTGTGGATTTCTCTGATTTTATCGGTGGCGATCGCGGCGACTTTGGGCAGTTGGATTATTATTAATATTGCTCAACGTTTGAATCAAACTGCTACAACCTTGGCTACATCTTCAAGTCAGATCGCAACGACTATTGAAGAACAAGAGCGCACCGCCAGTCAACAAGCTGCTTCGGTCAACCAAACAACTGCTACTATGGACGAATTAGGGGCATCTTCGCGACAATCTGCCGAACAAGCCGAAGCTGCCTCTAGAGCGGCTCAACGGGTGCGAGAGTTAGCTGAAGGGGGCAATCTTGCGGTGGCAGAAACCCTGGATAATATGGCGAATCTGAAAAACAAAGTTGGGGCGATCGCCGAACAAATTTTGCGCTTGAGCGAGCAAACTAATCAAATCGGTAGTATTTCTCGGTTAGTGAGCGATTTAGCCAATCAAACCAATATGTTAGCTCTTAATGCGGCAGTAGAGGCCGTTAGAGCCGGAGAACATGGTAAAGGCTTTGCCGTCGTCGCGGCTGAAATTCGCAAACTTGCCGACCAAAGCCAACAATCAGCCCAGAAAATTAATGTTTTAGTCGCGGATGTGCAAAATGCGATTAACTCGACGGTGATGGTTACTGATGAAGGAACAAAAACTGTTGAAGCGGGAATGCAAGTTACGCAAAAAACATCTCAAGCCTTTGCTGGAGTCACAGAAGCTATTGCTAATGTGGTAGTGAACAATCAACAAATTTCTCTGAATATTCAACAGCAAGCCACAGCAATTCAACAAGTGGTGCAAGCGATGAATAATCTTAATCAAGGTGCAAAAGAAACCGCGACGGGCATTAGTCAAACCCGTTTGGGAACGCAAAAACTTAATGAAGCTACGCTATTTCTCAAAGAAATAGTTTAGGGTTGATGTTGCTGAATATTACGAGAATGCCTGAAATTGAAGGAAGCAGTTTAAAATCGTATCGTAAAAAATACTAAAACACGGTTTAGTTTGCCATGAAACTGGCTGCCAAGCTCCAAATAGGTTTAAGTTTACCTGCCGTCTTGTTGATTGGCATTGGGTCATTTTCACTGCTTGGTTTTGGGTTAATTAACCGCCAAATTGCCACGATCTATGACGACCGAATTGTGCCGATGGAACAACTCAAGCAAGTGTCAGATGGCTACGCGATCGCCATTATCGATGCGGCTAATAAAGTTGAAGACGAACGGATTTCTAACCGAGAAGCTTTACAAAAAATTGAACAAGCACAACAGATTATTGATACCACTTGGCAAGATTATAAACAAACTCAATTCACCCCTGAAGAAGCACGTCTGACTCAAATTATCGAACAAAAATTTCAGACTGCAAATATTCAAGTTAATGCTCTTAAACTCGCTTTGCAACAAGGCGATCGCGCTAGTTTAGCTGTTTTTGATGGCGGTCTTTACGACACCATTGACCCCCTCACCCGCGATTTAGAAAAACTGATTAATTTACAACTCCGAGTTGCTCAAAAAGAACGAGAAGATGCAACTGCTATTTATCGTTTGATTTTGCTAATATTTGTGCCAATTTTGGCGATTTCTGTCCTGGTTATTGTTTCGCCTCTGCGTCGCTTTATTAGTAAAACTTTGATTGCAACTCTTAAAGAAACGATTAATATTGTGGTGGGGGCTACTACCGAAATTGCCACCGCAACTGCACAACAAGAACGCATTGCTGCTCAACAAGCGGCTTCGGTGCAAGAAACAACCACCACTATCGACGAGCTAAAAATTACCGCTCAACAATCGGCTCAACAAGCGGAAGCGATGGCTGAGACAGCCCAAGCAGTGCGATCGCTTTCTGATAAAGGCAGTCAAGCGGTGAATAATACTCTGGGGGGTATGACGCAACTTCAGGCTCAAGTGAGCGAGATTGCCGAGCAAATTAATCAACTGAAAAAGCAAACGCAGCAAATTGGGACAATTGCACAGTTGGTGAGCGAAGTGTCTTATCAGACCAATATGTTAGCCCTAAATGCTGCTGTGGAGGCGGTTAGAGCCGGAGATCGCGGTCAGGGATTTCGCGTAGTTGCTACCGAAATTCGCAAACTTGCCGATCGCAGTCAAGCTGCGGGGGTGAATATTAATACTTTAGTGGGCGATCTCCAAGACGCGATCGCCACAACCGTCAGCGTCGCGATTTCGGGGACAGAAACCGCTCAAAATAGCTTAAACCTAGCTCAAGTTACGACCCACACTTTTGCAGAAATTGCTGCGGCTATTGACGGTATTGCTCGCAATAATCAACAAGTGTCGCTTAATAGTCAACAACAAGCTCAGGCTGTTCAACAAGTTGCTGACGCGATCGCCATTATTAATCGCGGGGCTGAAGAAACAGCAGTAGGAATTCGTCAAACTCGTCTCGGTACGCAACAACTTAATAAGGTGACTCGCTCTTTACAGGAAATGATTTAAACATGGACTGAAAGGAGGAAGAAATAGGAATTTTAGCAAACAACTAACAACCAACAACCAACAACCAAAATGATTGACGACGAAGAACTGCGACAGCTTTATAAAACTGCGAGTGCAGAACACCTGCAAAAACTCGAAGCCGGGATATTGCATCTCGAACAAAATCCCGACGATAAAAGTCCTCTGTCAGAATTGCTGCGAGAAGCCCATAGCCTCAAAGGAGACTCGCGGATGTTGGGGGTGGGGGATGTAGAAACTCTGACCCATCAAATCGAACATTTACTGGGGGCAATAAATCGGGATGAAATGGCGATGACGGCAGCATTGAGCGATCGCCTTTATCAAGGATTAGACGCGATCGCGCACCTCGTGCATGAAGCTGTAACGGGAGAAGTGAGTAACGTGCAAACCTTCGCGATCCTAGCCCAACTGATGGGGGCAACCCCTCCCGAATCCAATGTAACCCCAGAAGCCTCAGAATCCCCTACAACC
>JAWQFT010000044.1:0-35372 GCA_035968055.1 Jaaginema sp. PMC 1080.18
AAACTCTTCTTAACTCTTGTTGGCATTATATGCTTTTTGAATGCGAAACAGCTTATTTGTTCAACAAGCGATCGCAGTTTATCAACTCAAACTCTTAATATACGATCCTCAACAGGAGGTTATTATCGAATGGATAAACTGAAACAATATCGCCAAGCGGTTCAACAAATACTGACTCAAGAAGCCACAAAAGACGCAGAAAATGATGAGATTGAGAGTCAATTGGTTTTTGATACAGAACGCGATCGCTACTTGTTATTAGATGTGGGTTGGCAGGGCTTAAAGCGAGTTTATCACTGTTTTATTCATATTGATATTAAAGAAGACAAGGTTTGGCTTCAGCGCAATATGACGGAAACAGATTTAGCGCAGGCGTTAGTCAGTTTAGGCATTCCCAAAGAGGATATTATTTTGGGTTTACAACCGCCTTATAAACGTCCTTATACGGGATATGGCAGCAATAATTTAGTTATGAATCAATAGAGGTGCTATCAAAATGTTTGGATACAAATTGCGATCGCGATTGGGACAATGATGTCATTATTTAAATAAGCTATTCAATAATTACCGCTTTTCGAGTTAATTTAAGCGTCATTTCCCTAAACCGCCCACGGATTGAAATCCGGGGCTAATGCTACAAAGTCTGCATCGGCGGACTCGTTTTCAATAGGGGGTTATCGTCATTTCAATTTGTTTTTATACATTTCTCTGAGAGTCTGCGAAGGCAGACTTCGCCCTTATTAGCCCCAGATTTTTAATCTGCGGGCGGTAGGGATATACTGCTGTTTTTTATTGAAATTAACTATATTATTCAATGGATGAAACTGAAATGAATTGCCTTGACTTTACGTTCAACAATATTGTTAAAACTTATAAAAACACAATAGCTTTTTTGAAACAATTATAACTCGCGATCGCGTTTGAAAAGCTATAACCCCATCTCTTTGAATATTTAATCAATCACAGATCGCCAAAGAAAAGATATATCGAAAGAAGTACAGCTTGCACAAAAGAAATATCACTATAGTTGGGTTTTCTCAATAGCAGAATTATTTTAGGCTGAAAACTGAATTGGCTGAAAACAAGCGATGTTTTCCTGAAAAACAGCCAATTGCGAACTCGACTACCCCAGTAGTACAAGCAGTTTCGCAACTGAGTACACCAGCGTAAAAATAACCGGCTAAATCATGCAAATCGTTCGATTCTTTGCACCATTACTATCCGCAACCCTCCTTACCTCCGTATCCTGGGCTATCAGTAGCACCAACTCAGCCTCAGCCCAATCTATTACCCCTGCCGCCGACGGCACAGGGACAGTTATTACCACCCCCGACGGACAAACTTATAACATCACAGGCGGTACATTATCAGGAGATGGCGCGAATCTCTTTCAAAGCTTTGAACAACTGAATTTAGAATCCGGTGAAGTTGCCAACTTTCTTGCTAATCCCCAAGTTCAGAATATTTTAGGTCGAATTGTTGGCGGCGACCCGTCCATGATTAATGGTTTAATTCAAGTTATGGGAGGCAACTCCAACTTATACTTAGTCAATCCTGCTGGTATTGTCTTTGGTAGCGACGCTCAACTCAACGTCCCCGCTTCCTTTAGCGCCACCACCGCAGACCGTATTGGTTTTGGCGATCGCATTTTCAACGCCACAGGGAATAATAACTACGAAACCCTCATCGGCAATCCCAGCAGCTATACCTTCACCAACCCCAATCCCGGCAGTATTGTCAACCTGGGGAATCTCGCCGTCAACGAAAACCAAAACCTCTCCCTTGTTGCTGGTAGCGTCGTTAATACCGGGACATTAAGCGCCCCTGGCGGTAATATCACCATCGCCGCCGTCCCCGGCAGTAATCGCGTTCAAATCAGTCAGAAGGGCATGATTTTGAACCTCGAACCCGTCAATCCCGGTATGGGTGCAAATGGGATTACCCCGGCCAGCTTACCCGAACTCCTCACCGGCGGCACAGAAAGTAGCGCCAACACCGTCCAAGTCAACGACGACGGTTCAATCCTACTCACCCAATCCAACACCACCGTTCCCAGCGGCCCCGGCGTAGCCATCACCTCCGGCACATTGAACACAGCGAGTTCCCAAACTGGCGGTAATATTGCCGTATTGGGCGATCGCGTTGGCCTAATTAACGCACAGATCGACGCATCTGGTCAACTCGGCGGTGGTAACATCTTCATCGGCGGCGAATATCAAGGCGGCGGAGAACTCCCCACCGCTTCACAAACCTATATTGATTCTAATTCTACCCTCAATGCCGACGCAGTAACCTCCGGAGATGGCGGTCAAGTCATCGTTTGGGCGGACCTCACCACCAGCTTCTTCGGCAACATCAGCGCCCAAGGTGGCGAAAACAGTGGCGATGGCGGCTTCGTCGAAGTCTCCGGTAAAGACACCCTCGTTTACCAAGGGCAAACCGACACCTCTGCCACCAACGGCGAATTTGGTACACTCCTCCTCGACCCCAAAAACATCGCCGTGGTTGGCAGTACCGCAGACGGCGACGACGAAGCCGAACTCGAAAACGCCCTCGGTTCTGACCCCGACGCAAGTTCCTACACCGTCCTCGCCAGCCAACCCCCCACTGGTGGCACATTCACCATCTACGAATCCGAACTCGAAGGAATGTCCGGCGACACCAACATCGAGTTACAAGCCACCAACAACATCTCCATCAACGACCTCCCCGACGACGAACTCCTCTTTGCCCCCGGTAGCGGTACAATCACCTTCACCGCCGATGCCGACGACAGTGGTAGCGGTTCATTCATCATGAACGGTTCGAGTGACGTAATTCGGGCTGAAGGTCGCGACCTCAACATTAGCGGTGCAGCCATCACCGTCGCCACCCTAGACACCTCCTCCGACGACGAAGCCGGTAACATCAACCTAACCTCCAGTGGCGGCGATATCAAAGTCAACGGCGGTCTCAACACCAACTCCGTCGATTCTGAAGGCGGCGCAATCAACCTCGATGTCACTTCCGGCTTAGGCGCAATCAACATCAGCAGCAGTGGTGTAACCGTCTCCGCCACATCCGAAAACGGTGAAGGCGGCAACGTCACCTTCAACACTGCTGGCGGCAATATTACCACCCTTGATGTCCAAACCTTTACCAACGGCGAAGGCACAGCCGGAGACATCGACTTTAATATCGCTGCCAACTCCGAAGGCACAGGACAAATCGACACCAGTAGCGGCACAATTGATGCCAGTTCCGCCACCGGAGAAGGCGGTAAAGTGACCTTTACCACCGCCGCCGGGAATATCGACACCGCCAACGTCAATACCAGTTCCGGTGGCGACGAAGATGCCGGAGAAATCAAACTCAATATCGACGGCGGTATTGGTTCAATTGACACCACCAGTGGCACATTAAACTCAACCTCTGTCGGCGGTGATGGCGGCGAAGTCAAACTCACCACCAACGAAGGTAATATCAGCAGCAGCACCATTGACTCCTCCAGCGATGGCGGTGAAGGGGGCGAAGTCAAGCTAGATGTCGCTGCCGGAACCGGGTCAATTAATGCCACCACCGGCGCGATTGACAGTCGCGCTACAGTGGGGAATGGCGGTAACGTCGAACTCCGCACCTTCCAAGGCACAATCTCCACAACTGATATCAACTCCTCCACCACCGATGCTGATGCTCGCGGCGGTCAAATCGAAATTCAGATTCAAGACGTAGAAGGTTCGATTGACACTACCGCAGGCGTTCTTACTTCTGGGGGAACTGCTGGCGATGGCGGCAAAATCGAACTCACTACCGTTGACGGCAACATCCAAACTGGAGATATTGATGCCAGTGCCATTGAAGCCGGAAATGGCGGCGAAATCCTCCTCGAAGCTGGCGGTATTGGCAGTATCGACATCACCGCAGGCTTACTAAACTCTAGCAGTGTAGACGGTAATGCCGGCCCCATCGACCTCAACACCGACGAAGGCGACATCCAGATTCAGAATTTAGATGCGAGTTCTAGCGGTACAGGGAACGGTGGTAATATCAGCGCCACGGCAGAGGAAAATCTCGGTCAAATCTCTGCTAGTGGCACGATTGACGCGAGTGCGGCTAACGGCAATGGTGGGTCTGTCACCCTCGAAACCAACGAAGGCAACATCGACACGGCGGAGGTCAATACTTCCTCCGATGGTACGGGAGACGGCGGTAATATCACTGCCACGATTAACAACGGTTTAGGCTCGATTGATACCACCAGTGGCGCTTATGATGCCACTTCCGTCGGCGGTAATGGCGGCACTATTGACCTCAATACCAATCAAGGCGGCATTAGCGTCAGCGATTTAAGTTCCTTCTCGGAAGCTGACGGTTTCACTGGGGGTAATATTAGCCTCACTGTAGATGGTCAAGAAGGCTCGATTAATACGACTTCTGGGACTCTGGCCTCTGGTACAAGTTTAGGCGCAGGAGGCGATATTTCCCTCTCCACGGTAGACGGTAATATCAGCACTTCTGACGTTCTCGCCAACTCCACCGGCTCAGAAATTGGTGGCAACATCGATATGAGTATCAGCGAAGGCTTTGGCAGCATCGACACCAGCAACGGCGTTGTAGATGCGGGTTCTGGTTCTCTCGATGGCGGCGATATTAGCCTTTCTGTAGCCGATGGTAATATTAACACCAGCAGTCTCTTAGCCGACTCTGAAGGGTCAGGACTTGGCGGCAATATTACCGTTACGGGTAACGAACCCACCAAGATTGACACCAGTGCTTCTGCCCCCGACGGTAGTGCCTCGATTATTGATGTCAGTTCCGAAACAGGAACGGGCGGCGATGTCAAGCTAGAAGCGGGTTTCGTCGTGACCACTAGCACCGATGCCAGTGGCGGTACAGCAGGCGGTAATATCACTTATTTTGGCGATGAAGTAGATATTATCGATGGCAGCGCCATTCAGAGTAATGGCGGCGTATTGCAATTCGGGACTTACAGCCTCGACCAAGATATCGTCGTCGGCGCAACCTCCAGTCAAGGCGGCAGTTTCTTAGATATTGTTGACTCAGAAATTGACTTCCTCGTAGATGGTTTCAGCGAGATTGAAATTGGTCGGGCTGATGGGACAGGTACGATTTATGTGGTCAGTCCTGAATTCCAAGACCCTGCGGTTTATCTGCAACCGACAGAAGATGGCCTGCCAGAATAGGAATTGACGAGAACGTTTTTCCGATAATTGACGGGTTATTTGTTGTTTGTTCTTCCAAGGTGACGAGATCGATTTTTCCCAGAAAGGGAATAGCCAAACTTGTCCCTTGGGGGGATTTCAGTGACCAGTGACCAGTTATGGGATTTGGTAATCGGATTTGGTATCAGCAACTTAGCCCTTGTACTGTTTTACGATGAAGTTTTAGATTGAAAAGAGGTGTATTCTTTGGAAAAGCGGCGACGAGGGCAAAAAATAAACAAAATCGCGATCATTTCGGGTTTGGGATTGGGGGTGATGATATTCCCGGAAATAGCCCGAAGTCAAACTCCTACTTGGTTGACGCAACGCATTGATGACCCGGTGGAGGAACGTTTTATCCAACCGCAACCGCTACCGGATTTTATACCGGATGATGATGAGCCTTCTTTGCAATCTCCTCCAGAAAGTCAACCGTTGCCGAATCCTGAAGTTGAGAATGTGACTTTCCCGATTACTGACGTTGAGATTATT
Organism: Jaaginema sp. PMC 1080.18; assembly: GCA_035968055.1. GTDB lineage: Bacteria > Cyanobacteriota > Cyanobacteriia > Cyanobacteriales > Spirulinaceae > Jaaginema. Next base: position 5,694 of record JAWQFT010000044.1, read on the forward strand.
GGGAATACGGCTTTGACTGGGGCGGATTTGGCGGCAATTGTGCAACCCCTGGAAGGACGAGAGGTGTCTCTCGCACAGTTGCAAGGGGCGGCGAATGAGATTACCCAATTGTATGTGTCTCAAGGATATGTTACCAGTCGGGCAATTGTGCCAGAACAGGAAATTACCGATGGTGTGGTGCAGATTGAGATCATTGAGGGGCGTATTAGCGAGGTACGAGTGGAGGGGAATCAGAATGTTCGAGAGAGTTATATTCGTTCTCGCGTACAGTTGGGGACGCATACGCCAGTGCGGGTGAGGGAGATTGAAGACCAGTTGCGCTTGCTGCAAACCAGCGATTTGTTTAACCGAATTGACGCATCTTTGCAACCGGGGACGGAGTTGGGGGAAAGTGTTTTGGTGTTGCAAGTATCAGAAAATAGTGCTTGGGGGTTGCAAGGGAGGTTTGATAATTATTCTCCTCCGGCGGTGGGGTCTGAGATTTTGGGGGTGACGGGGATTCAGCGCAGTTTGACGGGATGGGGCGATCGCGTTACACTGGCTTACGATCGCACGACGACGGGCGGCTATGAGGTGTACGAAGGTCGCTATCAATTGCCCGTTAACCCGATGAATGGCACGTTACAGTTGCGGGTGGTGGCGAGTAATAATGAGATTCCTCTGAATCAAGGGATTAAGGTACGGGGTAATTCCGAACGGTATGAAGTGAGTTTTCGCCAACCTCTGATTCGCAGTCCTCGCGAGGAGTTTGCGGTTTCTTTGGGCTTTGCTTATCAAGAAGGACAAACTTTTCTCGGAGATTTTCCGTTTGGTTTTGGGATTGGACCGAGTGCAGATGGGGAAAGTCGTACCAGTGTTTTCCGCTTGGGTCAGGATTACCGCCGTCGGGATATCATGGGGAGTTGGGGATTGCGATCGCTCTTTAGTATAGGTACAGGTTTATTTGACGCAACGAATAATGAATCCCCCATTCCTGACAGTCAGTTTTTCAGTTGGTTGGGTCAGGTACAACGAGTACAACGTCTCAGTCCTAATCAGTTATTGTTGATTCAAGGAGCGATACAACTCACCCCAGATGCGCTACTATCTTCGGAGCAATTTGTGATTGGAGGCGGTCAATCTTTACGGGGTTATCGTCAAAATGCGAAGGCGGGGGATAATGGTTGGCGGTTTTCGGTTGAAGACCGGATTACAGTGGTGCGCGATCGCGATCGTCGTTCTATACTACAAGTTGCACCGTTTTTCGATGCGGGGGCGGTGTGGAATCACCCGGATAACCCTAATAATGCGGGGCGTTCGGGGCCGAATTTCTTGGCGGGAATTGGCACGGGGATATTGTGGACTCCGCTACCGAATTTACGCTTACGCCTTGATTATGGCTTACCCTTGATTGAGGTGCAACAGGGCGATCGCAATCTCCAAGATGAAGGCTTCTATTTTAGTCTGCAATATCAACTTTAATTACTCCAAGAAAGCTTGCCTGTTTCCCCATCCAGGGTGACAATTTGACCCACGGGAAGCGTCGCATTTTCGCCATCGTGACCGAAGGGGAGATCGGCTACAATGGGGAGATTGAGGTCAGAAAGGCGATCGCGCAACACTTCTTCTGCCGTCCAACTGGGTATATTGGGGGGGGCATAACATTGACTAAAACGCCCCAAGGCGATGCCCTGCACTTGTTTAAATATGCCCAAAGCTCGCCAATGAGTTAACATCCGGTCGAGGCGATAGGGGGCTTCTCCCACATCTTCGAGGGCAAGGATTGCGCCATTGAGGTCGGGTTGGAAGGGCGTACCGAGAACGTGCGTCGCCACGGTTAAATTCGCCGGGAACAGCCGCCCTGTAACAGTTTTGCCTCCCCACCCGTTGCCTTGCAAAGTCGTCCACTGATGGCGTTCTACGGCGTTAAATAAACAATCCCTCGACCACTGGGGTTCGTCGGGTAATGTCGTCAACAGAGGGGCGTGTAAACCTGTAATTCCTGCGTCGGCTAAACTCCAGAGTAAGGCTGTAATATCCGAAAAGCCAATCAACCATTTCCCCGGCATTTGTCGCGGCCAAGCCCAATTTTCCAGCAAGCGGGCGCTACCGTAGCCTCCCCGCGCACAGAGAATCCCCTTACATTCCGGGTTATGCCAAGCGTCAATCAAGGCAGAAAGGCGATCGCGGTCTTTCCCCGCCAGATAGCCTTCTCTGCCATTATACTGAGGATGCAACTCGACTTTGTAACCGCGATCGCGCCAAATTTTCACCCCCTCCTCAAACTTCTCAAATTCCCGTAACGTCCCACTCGGCGCAATAACAACGAGCAAATCGCCCGTTTTCAAGGGTTGCGGCAGTTTCAAAGGCGATTGTTGCATATTCTCTCTCCCAGTAACTGAAAAACTAAGCAGTAGAGCGTCTAACTTAAAATGATAGCCCTTCACTCAGAACTCACTAAGCCACAACTGCGCTTTCCATAACAGTTGTTATCTTCGCCATAACAGTTGTTATGTTTTTCCTAATCCCATACCGCTCAACGCTTTGAGCCTTAATACTCATTTCTCAAACCACGAAGGCAGTACGGTCAACTCTCGTCGCGTCCGTCCCCATCCCCTAGCGAAACAACGCTCGCCAAGTCGCCGGGCCAACCACCCCATCTGCCTCCAAATTAAAGCGTTTTTGGGCTGCAACTACCGCATTATAAGTTTGTTCGCCAAAAACTCCATCAATTTGCCCAATCCCAAAACCTAGCGCTCGTAAACGCTGCTGTAACTCTCGAACCGCCGGGCCGTCCATCCCGCGAAACAAAACAGGTCGCGCATTAGTAGTATTAGGATTGGGGCGGTTTTGAGACGGGTTAGGACGAGGCTGAGTGGGGGAAGGAAAAGAAGACTCCAAATCGTTCGGAGGCTGCGCTGTAACTGCCGGAAACAAACGACTCCAGGTTGCCGAGTTAACTATTCCCGTCGGTGGAATTTGCGCGGCTTGCTGAAACAAATAAACCGCAATTACGGTACTTTCGTCATAAATCCCACTTACCTCGCCGTTATAGTAACCGAGTAGCTTCAGAGTGCTTTGAATTTTCGCTACGTCCGACCCCTGACTGCCAATTCTGAGTAGCAGCGAGCTAGGGGGCGGTACTTGCGCTAACAAGGGGAAAGGTCGCCAAAATGCCAGTAATATCGCCGTAAGAGCCAAAATTGTCAAGCGAGCTTGTTGAGCCATGATTTCACAAAAAATGATGCCAGGGTGCTTTATTATTATGCAATCGACTGGGGTTGAAAGCGAGGGGACAAACCTTTTACTTTTCTATCGTTTCTGGGAGAGAAGTCGTTTCTTCTAATAAATTAAACTCTTGCATTGCGGGGACAAAATTGCGGTTTTCGTGACTGGGACGACTGAGTTTAATTAAAGCAAAGCGTTGGGCTGGCGTTAAACTTTGCCATTGTTTTTGAGTAATATTAAGGTGGTGCGATCGCGCTTTTTCTCTTACTGTATCAGGCACATCTGTTTCATTTAACCAAGGCGGATTATTCTCAGTTTGCAACTCCGCAGCCGGTTCACCCGTATATTTAATGACTAAACTTTGGAGGTACTGGCGATAATTCTCAATTTCTAGGGAATTTTCGCAAGCCAATTCCACCAAAGATTGACGTTCAGAACGATTAAATTGATGCCAATGAGTCAGTTTTAACTTAACACCACAAGTATCGAGTTTCATCCGCACCCGCATCGGAATACACCGTAGCGATTCAATAAAATCCGTTTCAAAATCGAAAAAATAGGTCATGTTTTTGGTTGTTAGTTGTTAGTTATTTGGGGTTAGCTTTTATTCTACCAAAAACGCCAAACTCTACTTGCCTTTAGTCCCCAAAAACTTATTCTTTGAAGAGTCAAGTCATTGTATAGCAACCGCTAAATATATCCAATCTATAACAAACAACCAATAACCAACAACCAACAACTAACAAAATTACCCCTTAACACACACCAACTGGCGCAAAGTTGCCACAATTTCCACTAAATCCGACTGCTGACTCATTACTGCCTCAATCGGCTTATAAGCCCCCGGAATTTCGTCAATTACGTCCTTATCCTTGCGACATTCAATGCCCTCAGTTTGAGCAATCAAATCATCCACAGAAAATTGCTTTTTCGCCTTACTACGAGACATCAAACGACCCGCACCGTGAGAACAAGAACAAAAGCTGTCTGTATTGCCCTTTCCTTTTACGATAAAGGACTTTGCCCCCATTGAACCAGGAATAATACCATAATCCTCGCGGCGAGCGCGTACAGCCCCTTTGCGGGTTACATAGACATCCTCACCAAAATGTACTTCCTGTTCGGCGTAGTTGTGATGACAATTAACCGAAAGCAAAGGCTTCGTGGGCTTACCCCCCGCCAAATGTTGCTCGACGATCGCCTTAAAACGAGCCATCATCACATCGCGATTGACACGAGCGTATTGCTGCGCCCACTGCAAATCCCGCCAATATGCGGCAAATTCTGGCGTTCCGGCGACAAAATAGGCAAGGTCGGGGTCAGGTAGCTTTTCGCCTGCCAGTTTCCCTAATTCCTTCGCCGTACTGATATGACATTGCGCCAACTTATTGCCAATATGACGAGAACCAGAATGCAGCATCAGCCACACTGCATCCTCGCTGTCGAGACATAACTCAATAAAGTGATTCCCGCCTCCCAAACTTCCCATTTGCTTCAGGGCTTTGCCTTCTAAATCCTTGACACCAGGGTGCAAATCTTTAAAATCGCGCCAGCGCTGCCAATTAGTAGCATCTTTACCGATATCTGAATTCTGATTGAAGCCGACAGGAATTTTCGCTTCAATATCTCGGCGAATTTGCTTGAGTTTACCATCGAGTTGATTGCTGTGAAAGGGGGTTTTAATTGCCGCCATACCGCAGCCAATATCTACCCCTACCGCCGCCGGAATTACGGCATCTTTGGTGGCAATCACCGAACCCACTAAAGCCCCTTTCCCTAAGTGTACGTCCGGCATCAGAGAAACGTGCTTGAAAACAAAGGGTAAGGAAGCCATATTTTTCGCCATCTGGGTTTCTGATGCGCCCAGAGGGTGTCCTGCCCAGGATAATACAGGTTTGGGTGTGGATAAGTTTAAAGTTTCGGCGGCCATAGTCGTCCTGCTGTATTGTATTACACATACTACAATACTAACTTTTGCGGCAATTGTCGAGGGCGAGATCGTTTGGGTGTGCTGCGGTTCGACCCGATTCACAGATATTATGTTAATTTAGCCAGTGGTGGTATTGACAAATTGGATATTTATCAGGGTTTAGGAATAGCAGAAGTTTGGTTTTGGCAAGAGAATCGTTTGGACGCAATGTTAGACTATCGGCAGGCTTTGCGCGATCGCGAGGAAGAGGAATGAGCTTAAAAAGAGCGATCGCCCCCAACCTTTAGCCCCTTCTTCTTTTTGACGCTGAAACCCTAGTATATTCTAGCGTTGAGCCACTTTGAAAGTCTGCCCTAAGAGCCAAAGTTTCTGACATCTTTTAGAGGGGCATTCATCCCACTCCCCCCGACTGCCCAAAAACCAATGCCTACTGCCCAATCCCTACTGCCCCTTAGAGGCTGATAACTGAAATTACCCTCCCGCATTATTACGAGCATAAGCGAGGTTCTTTTGATAAACCGGAATTCTGTCTTGAGCCTTTTGGTAATTAGGATTATCTTGAGGAACAGCTTGCATCAAAGAGATTGCCGATTCCCAGTTTGTGGCAACCGCTTGCCATTCCTCTGGAGTTGAGGCATTCTGAGTGGCTTCGGCGGCACTGGTAGCACGACGAACCGCTTCAACAAAAGGATTTTCGACAGTAGCGGGATCGACAGGAGTGGGACTTGCCGGAGCTTGGGCTGCTGGGTCTTGAGTCGGAGAAGCTGGCGGACTAGCAGGGACTTCATTTACAGTAGTTTCGCCTTCGTCACCGCCTCCCGTAAAAGAACTAATAAAGTCGCAACCTGTGATAAGGCTGAGAAAGGCGATCGCGCTGGCTGAGGTCAGAAAATAACGCAGGGACTTTAGCTTCATCATAGTTAGTTTGTATTACTCAAAGATGACTTGAAATTGCTATTAGAATACACTGCTAACTCTCCGAACAAAAGTTATTTATACTGAATTTCTCTCGACAGCATTAATTAATACGAGTTGCCATCACCGCATAAAAAGGATCGCCTGCTCCCAAGCCTAACATTTGCAAAAGGAAAGGCGCATCCGATTGTTTAACGACAACTTCCGGTGGACTAAAGCCCGGAGTCCCCTGAAAATAATGCTTAACTAATTCTACTCGTCCCGATTCGCTATTCTCTCGCCAGGCTGCGATCGCTTTCTGGTAAAACATACGATTAGAAAAACTCACAATCGCAATTCCTCCCGGTTTGAGAACGCGGTGAATTTCGCTAAATACGGCATCGGGATATTGTAAATACTGTACCGAAACCGCGATCAAAACCGCAGCAAAATCTTGGTCGGGTAAAGGCAGTTGGGGATTTTCGTTGAGATTTTGGACGAAATAATGGTCTAAACGGGGATTTTTACTTAACTCCTCCCCATTCAAACCGTGACCTTCTACATGAGCAAAATTCAGGTCATCGGGGAGATGAGACACCCAACTACTCATCAAATCCAAAACGCGACTGTGGGGTGACAATTTCTCGCGATACAGTTGAGTTAAGCGATCGATAAAGCCTTCATCAACATGAGTCACCAAACGCGGTACAGCGTAAAAATCCGTATCGTCGCTCGGATCGAGTTTAGTCCGTTGTTCGGGTCGCAGCAACATAATTTCAGAGAATTTTCAGGGGGATTGCTTTCAATATAACGAAATGTAAAGCTAATCCCTGCCCCAAACCGCGACTCTAGTTTGCCACTTCTGCCAATTCAATCACGCGGCTTTCAATATCCTTCACCAAAAAATTTAGAGGTTTGGTACGACGTACCTTAAACTTCAAACGGCGAGATTGGACGCGCAGTAAGATATCTTCTAAACAGTCATGGTCGAAACAAACATGGCGTTGGCGATTTTTCGGCCCGTAACTCGCACCAGAGATAATATGCAATTGAGTATTTTTCTTCAGTTGATACCATAACCCATCGGTCGCGCGTGTAGCAGTCGCTGTAGCCGCCGTAGAAGTCGCTGAGAGGTTGTAGAGGGGGTCAATTCCCGCCGCTCCTAGGGTCTGCTCGTAATTGTAATAATAATGCAGGGGAACGTCCGCTACGGGCAAATTGAGTAAGCCTTCGTAGAACTGCCGCGCAATTTCCAAATCAGAGACCATAATCGTGTAGACTTTAGGCGCACTGGTGAGAAACATCCACATTGCCCCGGCATAAGCAGCCAGCAGTGCAATCATAATGCCCTGAGTGGAAAAGAGGGCATCAACAGGGGGTAAAAAAGCTCCAAGCAAAACGGGCATCGGCATGAAAAAAATCAAGATAACTTGACAATAGAGCGATCGCCCTAGGGTTGGGAGTCGCGATCGCCCCGGAAAACACAACCCAACACTTACTAGGGTAGCTTATCCCAAAAGCGAACAAACAACGCGATCGCCCTCAACTAATTACAGGGAATCACTTGGGCCAGTTGCACCGCAATATTATCAATTGCCGTAACCAAAGTACCATTTTGACTGGGATGATTAGCCAAAATACTAAAAACCAAAGTACCGTAGTAAGGATTTTCCACATAACCCGATAACGCCCGTACTCCTCGCAGCGTCCCGGTTTTAGCGCGGACAATACCTTGAGCGGGACTATTGCGTAAACGATTGCGGAGAGTCCCGGTACTGCCCGAAACAGGTAAAGATTCGTACCAAATATCAGAATTGTTGGCATTTCTCATCGCCTTGAGTATTGTAACCAACACCGACGGTGTAGCCCGGTTTTGCCTGGACAACCCCGAACCATCTACTTGCCGAAAACCCGCCGGACTGATTCCCATTTGCGTTAAAATTTGCCGGGCTGCCCCAGGTCCGCCAATATAACTTAAGAGGACATTGGCATAATTGTTATCGCTGCGCTGATTAGTCACTAAAACCCACTGTCGCAAAGATTGAGAGCGAATCGATGTTTGGGGGTTGAGGCGTTGCAAAGCGGCGGCGGTGGTCAAAAGCTTAACATTAGAAGCCGGAATCAACTGGACATTGGCATTGTGACTGTAGAGAACTTTACCATCTATAGATTCAACTAAAATCCCCCATTGACCATTCGCAACCGGAGAAGTATTGATAATGCCATCAATAGTCGGTTCGAGAAAAGTGTCGCAAACGCCATTCGTTTGACGTTCCGGTGGGGGAACATAAAGGGGGATAGAATCAACCTCTTGGGCTTGAGCCTGTGTGGGTTTAAACTCAAGAGTAAGCGGCGCGATCGCACTCAAGGCGACTAAAGCGATCGAAGTTAATCTTTGCTTTAATTGATTCATCGTTAATTACAGTGAGGTGAAGGAGCTAAAAACGAAGCCGATCTTATCATTATTCTTGCGGTGGCGATCGCGAGTTGTCCCCAAAACTATTTGCTTTTGTTTTAATGAAAACTGTGATTTTACTTGGGAGTTCTTGTGGCTAGAGTTCGCGTTCGTCAGCACGTTAATCCCCTTAGTCAAAAGTATCAAAAGAAACTAATCCTGCCAGATTGGGAAAAAATTTATCGCGATCGCACTCAACCCCTACATCTTGATATTGGTTGTGCGCGGGGTCGTTTTTTACTCAACATTGCTCAAGAACAGCCCCATTGGAACTTTTTGGGCTTAGAAATTCGCGATCCCCTGGTTGAAGAAGCTAATCGCCTCCGCGATGAGTTGGATTTAACCAATCTCCATTATTTATTTAGTAACGTGAATGTCGATCTTAATATTTTGTTCCCGTCTTTACCCGCCAAAATAGTGCAGTGGGTCAGCATTCAATTTCCCGATCCTTGGTTTAAAAAACGCCACGCTAAACGACGCACCGTACAACCCGAATTAATTGCAACTTTGGCACAACATTTATCTCCTGGAGCAAAACTTTTTCTGCAATCAGATGTTAAATGGTTAGCACAAGAAATGCGCGATCGCGTTAATGCCCATCCCGCTTTTACCCCCAGCCATTCTCAATTATGGCTACCGGAAAACCCCCTACCCGTCCCCACCGAACGGGAAATTGCCACCCAAAACAACCAAGAACCCGTTTACCGTTGTTTGTTTGTGAGACAGTAATTTTTTCCATTGAAAAAGAGGTCAAAAAAATGACCTCCTCAACATCTTCAAATCACTTCAAACCTATGCCGTAGCAGGTTCAGCTTCAGTCGCCGCCACTTCTTGAGGTTGTTCGGCAGCACTATCATCTTTGAGGCGAATTGTCAAGTAACGGATTACTTCTTCGCTGAGACGCATCGCCCGTTCGAGGGGGGCAACTTGATTGCCATCAGCTTTATAGTTGACCTGGACGTAAACACCATCTTGAAAACGCTCAATTTCGTAAGCCAGGCGGCGTTTTCCTTTGATTTGGACATCAATCTGAGTTGCGCCGTAGCTGCCGAGGAGTTCGCTGTAGCGGTCTACTTCGGCATTAACCCGTTCTTCAGGCAAGTCCGGGCGCAGAACGTACATCATTTCGTAGTTTCTCGATACCATTAAAATCTCCTTATGGACTTAAAGACCTTTGATGGCGATCGCTCATCAAAAGGCAAGGATTTACAATTCTACCCTTCAATTGTCAATTGTTGCACTTTTTTCCAAATCCATCGATCCTAGAGTAGAAATTTCGTGTTTTTTCCCTATTGGTTAAGCTTATCCATTTCAGTCGTAAAATCTTATGGCGCAGCGCTACGTTAGAATCAAAACTCTCCAAGCCCAAATTTACTACGGGTTACTGCAACTCAACCGCACCGTTCAAGTGCTAGACGCACCGCCCTGGCTAGGCGGTCAACCGACAGAAACCCTGTTAGACTCAGAAGATTATCATCTCCTCGCGCCCTGTGCGCCGTCCAAAATTATCGCCGTCGGCAAAAACTACGCCAATCACGCCGCCGAAATGGGTACACCCGTCCCCACAGAACCGCTTTTGTTTCTCAAACCCCCAACAACCGTGATTGCCGACAACCAAGCCATTCACTACCCAAGCCAATCCGAGCGAGTCGATTACGAAGGCGAATTAGCAATTATAATTGGCGATCGCACTCATCACTGTTCCCCAGAACAAGCTCAAAATAAAATTTGGGGCTACACCATTGCCAATGATGTCACAGCCCGCGATTTGCAGCGCCAAGATAACCAATGGACGCGAGCGAAAGGCTTTGATACCTTCTGTCCCCTAGGCCCCTGGATTGTGCGCGAACTCAGTGCGGGGGCAAAACTGCAAACCTTCCTCAACGATGAAAGCGAACCTCGTCAAAGTGCCACCATTGACCAGATGGTATTTTCCCCCGATTATCTCGTGAGTTACATCTCTGGCATTATGACCTTGTTGCCGGGAGACATCATCCTTACCGGAACTCCCGAAGGCATTGCCCCCATGCAAAAAGGCGATCGCGTCCGTATCGAAATCGAAGGCATCGGGACACTAGAAAACTACATCGAGGCAACCAAAACCCCTTAACGGACTTGATTGTACACCGCATCCGACAAACTCGGAATCTCCGCATAACGCCCCAACGCCGACTGCACCATGCTGTAGACACAAATACCGAGAACGCCGAGAAATACGGTATTACTCAAAGTTTGTACAATCAAACCGCTCAAAGGACGAGCCAGAATTCCCAACAGCAACTCTAACAAAAACAAACCAATCGTGAGCAAAATGGTCTGCATCGTGTTGAAACGCAAAAAATGACTGACTCTGGGATTGCGAACCACCGCCAAAAATAGCACAAAGAAAATAATCATTCCGGCAAACGGCACATTTTTGTAAATACTAAGTAGAGGCGACAAAATGAAATTCAGGTCTTTTTGCAGTTCTGGGAACTGCACGAACAAATACCTGCCAAAGGGCAAAGCATACATTACCGCAATTAAATAAACCAAAACGCTGAAAATTCGGTCTTTAGTATCCGTAGAACCGCGCCAAGTCATAGGAAAATCTCCTTTAGAAAAACTGATTTCCATTTTAATCTAGATACGATTCAGCCCCAGTGGTGACTTCAACCAATATCGGCAACGCGGAAGCCCATTTGACACTCATACACATCAGGCTGATGCAAAGTTTTTTGCGCCACCGCGCGACCGCAACAAAGCTTACCTTGTTGCCATCGAGGTCGTCCACTGCGATCGGCTAACAAACAACTTTGACAGACCTGCTGTGGTTGCAAAACTTGTTCATTGGTGAGAATGACCAACATACAACCCCTCCCCCAAAGCGAAATTTCTTAACTCTATTCTAATTCAACCTTTAGGGGGAAGCGTTATCTTCGCTACATCCAAAAGAGCGCGATCGCGTCCTTTGTTTCCGCAGCAAACAACGTTAAGATAAAAAATCTGCATTCTCCAAACCCAGATCGCTTTATCCTTTAGCCGCTCATCCCAACAACTTCTATCTCAATTGCTATGACACAAACTAACCTAGACTTTTTAGCGTCAACCGATCCTCAGATTGCTGAAATCTTGCAAAACGAACTTCAGCGCCAACGAGATCATCTAGAATTAATCGCCAGTGAAAACTTTACCTCCGCCGCCGTTTTAGCCGCCCAAGGTTCAGTTCTAACCAACAAATACGCCGAAGGCTTACCCGGCAAACGTTACTACGGCGGTTGTGAATTTATCGACCAAGCCGAACAACTCGCCATCGATCGCGCCCAAGAACTGTTTGGGGCAGCCGCAGCCAACGTCCAACCCCACTCTGGCGCACAAGCCAACTTTGCCGTTTTCTTGTCTCTCCTCGAACCTGGCGACACCATTATGGGGATGGACTTATCCCACGGCGGCCATCTCACCCACGGTTCTCCGGTGAATGTATCGGGTAAATGGTTCAACGTCGTGCAGTACGGAGTCCATCAAGACACCGAAATCCTCGATTTTGACCAAATTCGCGAAATTGCCTTGAAAGAGCGCCCCAAGCTCATTATCTGCGGCTACTCGGCATATCCTCGCATTATTGACTTTGCCAAATTCCGCGAAATTGCCGACGAAGTGGGGGCATACCTCATGGCGGATATTGCTCATATTGCGGGCTTAGTCGTCACGGGTCATCACCCCAACCCCATTCCCTACTGCGATGTCGTCACCACCACCACCCACAAAACCCTGCGCGGCCCTCGTGGCGGTTTGATTTTGACTCGCGATGCCGAATTGGGCAAAAAGTTCAATAAAGCAGTCTTTCCCGGTACGCAAGGCGGCCCCTTAGAACACGCGATCGCGGCCAAAGCCGTTGCCTTCGGCGAAGCCCTCAAACCCGAATTCAAAACCTATTCCGGTCAAGTGATTGCCAATGCCCAAGCCCTGGCCCATCAATTGCAACAACGCTCCTTTAAAATCGTTGCCGATGGCACAGACAATCACCTGTTACTGGTGGATTTACGCTGTATTGGCATGACCGGGAAACAAGCCGACCAATTAGTCAGCCAAGTCAAAATTACGGCCAACAAAAATACCGTTCCCTTTGACCCAGAATCGCCGTTTGTCACCAGTGGTTTGCGCTTGGGTTCGCCCGCCATGACCACGCGAGGGATGAAAGAAGCCGAATTCAGCGAAATTGCCAATATTATCGCCGATCGCCTCCTCAATCCCGACGATGAAACCGTCGCTGCTGCTTGTCGCCAACGAGTCGCTCAGTTATGCGATCGCTTTCCCTTGTATCCTCACTTACAAATTCGCGTCCCCGCTTTGTCTTAAAAAAAAGCGCGATCGGCTTGCTACAACGGGCTTTACTGCCAACCGAGGTCTAACCCCTCACCCAGCCCCGGCCAATTAATTTTGCCGAAACACTAGGCGAGACGGGGGAAATTGAGGTAGACTTTGCCTGTCCAAGTCGGCTCAATACAATCTAGATGCCAGCCCATTTGTACCATCTGATTGCCTTTCTCGTCTCTGCCTTTTTCGTGTTGTGGAGTACGCCCGTTGTCAAAACCATTGGTCTCAGACGCGGCCATGTCGATCGCCCTGGCGAACGCAAAGTTCACCAACAACCTATGGTTCGTTTGGGCGGCGTTTCAATTTTTGGCGGTACGCTCACCGCCTTGATTATTGTTTGGTGTTTGGGGGGATTTGCTTTAGTTGCCCCCAATCAAGTTAGCGAAATTTGGGGCGTAACCCTAGGAGGTATCGCTTTTTTCCTCATTGGCTTAAGCGACGATTTATTTAACCTCACCCCCATTTCCCGCCTTATTATGCAAACCCTCGTGGCCAGCTTGGCTTGGTGGGCAGGAGTCCGCATTGATTTTCTCTCCATTCCTTTTGACGGCTTGGTGGAAATGGGCTGGCTGAGTTTGCCCGTTACCGCTATTTGGTTGGTGGGGATGGCGAATGCCATTAACTGGATCGATGGCTTGGATGGTTTAGCGGCTGGGGTTTCGGGCATTGCAGCAGTAGTAATGCTCATTGTCAGCTTGTTTATGCAGCAACCCGCCGCCGCTTTGATTGCGGCAGCTTTAGCCGGGGGGGCTTTGGGCTTTCTGCGCTACAACTTCAATCCCGCCCAGATTTTTATGGGGGATGGAGGGGCATATTTTATGGGATTTACCTTAGCCGGAGTCGGGGTGATTGGCTTGGTGAAAAGTACCGCAGTAACGGCGGTGTTGTTGCCTTATTTAATTTTGGCTGTGCCAATTTTGGATATGTCTTCGGTGATTTTGTCGCGCCTTAAAAGCGGAAAATCGCCATTTTTAGCGGATAAAAGTCATTTACACCATCGTTTGCTCAAAGCAGGGATTTCTCAGCGCTTAACGGTTTTGTTTATTTATGCTCTAACGTTGTGGGTGGGGAGTTTGGCTATGGCAGTGTCAGGCATTCCGAGCGGTTATGCTTACGCGATTGGGGCGACTTTCCTGTTGGCTTATGTGGCGTGGCAAGTGCGGCGCAATCGACAAATTCGGAATGAAGAATAGTTATGAGTGCCGAGATTATTTGTGTAGGAACGGAGTTACTGCTGGGGGATATTGTCAATACCAATGTGCAGTATTTGGCGCAGCAGTTGGCAAGTTTGGGGATTCCTCATTACTATCAAAGCGTCGTGGGCGACAATCGCGATCGCCTCACCGAAGCGATTAAAATTGCCAGCGATCGCGCCTCAATTTTAATCTTTACCGGGGGATTGGGCCCGACTCCCGACGATCTGACTACGGAGACAATTGCGGCAACTTTCGATACGCCTTTAGTCGAACACCCCGAAATCTTAGAAGATATTGCCGCGAAATTTGCCCAACGACGGCGACAAATGGCCCCCAACAACTACAAACAAGCATTATTACCCAAAAATGCCGCGATTATCCCCAATCGCAGTGGTACAGCCCCCGGAATGCTTTGGCAACCGCGAACCGATTTGACGATCCTGACCTTTCCGGGCGTACCTTCGGAAATGCGCTTGATGTGGCAGGAAACGGCTGTTCCTTACCTGCGATCGCAAGGTTGGGGTAAACAGGTCATTCACAGTCGTTTGCTCAAGTTCTGGGGCATTGGCGAGTCTACTTTGGCGAGTAAGGTGTCTCGTTTTTTCGACATGACGAATCCTACAGTTGCGCCCTATGCCCTTGATGGCATTGTGAAATTGCGGGTTTCGGCTCGTGCGGCTTCGGAAACTGAAGCAGTGGCGTTAATTAATCCGGTCGCTCAACAACTCCAAGAAATTGCCGGGATTGATTATTTTGGCTCGGATGAGGATACTCTCGCGGCGGTAGTGGGGGAGTTATTACGCGATCGCGGCGAAACCCTCAGTGTGGCAGAATCCTGTACGGGGGGCGGTTTGGGGCAAATGCTCACGGAAACTCCCGGCAGTTCGATTTATTTCCACGGCGGCATTATTTCCTACAGCAACGAGGTGAAAACCCATTTACTCTCGGTAAGTCAGGAATTGTTGACACAACTGGGGGCTGTCAGCGAACCCGTAGCCAAGCAAATGGCATTGGGGGTACAAAACTTACTCAAAACCTCCTGGAGTCTTAGTATTACAGGCATTGCCGGGCCGAACGGCGGTAGCGATCGCAAACCCGTCGGCTTGGTTTATATTGGGTTAGCCGCTCCCGATCGCAGCGTGGATATCTTTGAATATCGCTTTGGTGCAGAGCGCGATCGCGAAACCATCCGCCGACTCAGCGCTTATCACGCCCTCGACCGTCTGCGCCGCAGAATTCTCAGTGGCAATCGTTAAGAAATTCACTAATCGGTTTCCAGCTTCTAAAACTTTATGTTATTCTTAATACAAATATACAATTTCCTGTATCGTTCTCAATGTTTACGATCTTGGCGGCGGCCAAGGCAGGGAAAAATATAACTTAGAAAGAAAGCCTAGCGATCTCGGCCGAGTTATTACTGTATAAGACAGTTTGTCGAAACCTAGGCTCTGCAACCTTCAAGTTTCACAGGAGCTTTCTGATTCGATGGATTATTTGGATAAGGTAATCGAAAAAATCAAAGAATGGGCGCGTCGCCTAACTGAAGCCTTATTAGGGCCGCAAGCCGAACCCGAACCCGAACTAATCCCCATTCCCGTCAAAGACCCCCAGCGCCGTCGGTAATTGCTGAAAAATGCGACCCGAAGCCTTAACTCCCTTGAGTATCTTGGTTTTACACGGCCCTAACCTTAATCTATTAGGTCGGCGAGAACCCGGAATTTACGGTAGCACCACTTTAGCAGAAATTGACCGCTTACTACGGCAAGAAGCCAGTAAACTCGATATCAAGCTAGAATGCGTGCAGTCCAACCATGAAGGAGAGCTAGTAGATGCTATCCAAAGTGCTTGGGAACGCGATCGCGGTATTTTAATCAATGCTGGCGCTTATACCCACACCAGCGTCGCCATTCGCGACGCTTTAGCGGCTGTCCCGATACCGACGGTTGAAGTCCATTTAAGCAACATATACCGCCGGGAAGCCTTCCGCCACCATTCCTATATTGCCCCCGTCGCCATCGGTCAAATTAGCGGTTTTGGTTCAGAAAGCTACTTGCTAGGATTGCAAGCCCTGGTTCACTATATCCGCCAACAAGACGCAGGTTAACAACAAGTTTTAAAATTTTGCGTTGAATAACCCACGGCGATCGCTCCTCAGAATCGTCGTGGGTTTGACCATGTATCAACTTACAATTTATTCATCCTCTTCGTCGTCTTCTGCTTCAGGATCGGGATAAACAAAGCTATTAGAACGTCCTGTCAAAACAGATTTGCCAAGAGACAAAGCTTTTCTGGCTTCAAGAGCCGCTTGGCGCTTCCAATGAGCGCGGCGCATATCCCGCTTTGACTTTGAGGTTTTCTTCTTTGGAACTGCCATCGATTGTGCTTTCCCTTTTTTCAGACAACCTTTCTATAGTAGCGCGTCAAGATCGCAGTTGTGAAGACACAAGAGCAGAGAGATATCGTTCTTGAAGAATCCCCAACTTTAGCGCCAGGAATCGAAAATTGTTAATAATCATTATATTTGAGTTTGAGCCAAAGGACGGTGGCGGCCAAGACAAAAGTAGCAACATTAGTAAAGATGACGGGAATATCGCGGACAGCGACACCATAAACAATCCACAAAAAGACCCCAATACAGAACGTTAAAAACATTCCCAATGAGATATCTTTGGCAGATTTGCTTTTCCAGGTTTTGAGGACTTGAGGTAAGAAAGATAGGGTAGTGAGCGTACCTGCAAGAAGGCCAATAACAGTCATGGGATTTTCAAACATAATTGCTGCCGATTGAGGAAGGATGTGTATTATTTACTGTTTAGGTGCGCGTTAAAGCTTAACCAGCGTCAGGCTTCAGTGATGCTGAATTTGGGTTATAATTTATCGGATCGAGTTGGCCAATTCAATCCATCGCTTTAAGTGATACTGCAAAAAAATAACTTCCCCTCCTAGAAAAATTAATTTGAAACTCCCTTTCCGGGAAGAGTATTCCATGATAAAACAATCCTGGAGCGCTGATATTGATTGGGACAATCTTTGGCCAACGCTCCTAACAATCAACCGCGAAACTCAGTGGGAAAAGTTATTACAAACCCTGTTACAAGCCTTTATGAACCATTCCCAAGCGCAGCAGGGTTGGTTATTGCTGGCTACATCGGGGCAAGACCCTTGCGACTCTATGAAGATGGTGGCTCAAAGCTGGGGAGATCGCACCACATTGCTGCCGATGTTGCCCGCGAGCGATCGCCCCGCCGCTATTTTACAGCGAACCAAGGCAATCGCCGGGGGTTCTACCCTAGCCATTGCTTTGTGCGATCGAACAGATAGTCCCGAAAGAATCGGCGATCGCCCCCAAGGTTGGATTTGTTTAGATTGTTTAGATTTGCAGCGAAAAGAAGAGTTACAGATACTTGCTGAAGCGGCGGCGGTGGCGATCGCCAAACTGCGTCCTCATACTCCTCAAAATAGCGACTCCTTAGCAACCTGGACGGATACCCAAGTCATCGAGAAACTTGCCAATTCTAGCCCAACATTACTGTATCTTTTCGATCTAGAACGCCAACAAAATATCTATGCCAATCAAGCCCTCACCAAAATTCTCGGCTACACTCCCGCCGAAATTCACGCTTTAGGGAATAACCTGTTTCCCAACCTCATGCACCCGGATGATATTATCCGTCTACCGTTGAATTACCAGCGTTTTAACCAAGCGCAGGACGGCGACACAATCGAGTTTGAATATCGTCTGCGCCATAAAAACGGTCAATGGCGTTGGTTGCACAGTTGGGACACCATTTTGAATCGTACAGAGAAAGGGCAACCCAAACAAATTCTCGGTACAGCCATTGATGTTACCACGCTCAAGCAAACCGAACGGGATTTATATCAGTACGAGCGTATTGTCGCTGCCACTGCCGACGCGATCGCCCTGGTGGATCGCAACTATTGTTATCAAGCCGTCAATCCCGCTTACCTCAAATTACACCAAATTAAACCCGCAAAAGCAATTATCGGTCGTCCGGTTAGCGAATATTTCGGCTTAGATGTCTTTTACCACCATATTCAACCCTATCTCGATCGCTGTTTGGCTGGGGAAACCGTTTCTTACCAGGAATGGTTTGATTTTCAAGCCGCAGGACGTTTATATATCAGCGTCACTTATTCTCCTTTATGGGAATCCGATCGGACAATTTCTGGCGCGATCGCCAGTATTCGCGATATTACCGCTCTCAAACAACAAAAAATTGCCCTCAGAAAAGCCAAAGAAGCAGCCGAAGCCGCTAATCGCGCTACCAATGCTTTTGTCGCTTATATGAGCCACGAATTACGCACCCCTCTGCACGCAATTTCGGGCTTTTCGCAACTATTGTATCGCAATCATAACTTGACCCCCGAACAAAAGGAAAATGTCGCTATTATTCAAAATAGCGGTCAGCATTTACTCACCTTAGTCGAACAAGTGTTAGAAGTATCCAAGATTGAAGCCGGACATAAACCTTTTAAACTGTATCCCTTCGATCTACATAGTTTATTGGATGACTTAGAGATGAGTTTTAGACGGCGTGCAAACCGTTATAACTGCCATCTTATTGTGACGCGATCGCCCGATCTACCTTTAGAAATTTGTACTGATGTGGATAAAATTAATCAAATTCTCGTCATGTTACTCGACTACAGTTTAGAACAACAACCCCAAAATGGCATTAAACTTCATACCGTTTTTACTCCAGAATTTCTGACCACTTTGACCGCTCCTGAAGGGCAATATAACTGTACAATTTCATTTGAATTTGACATTTTGCACGGACAAAAGCCTTTTAAAAAGTCGCTTTTGTCCAAACAACTTTCCGAGGGCGCAACGCATTATTCAGATTTAGATATGGGTTTAAATTTAACCTTAGCGCGCAAACTAGCTGCGGTGATTCAGGGAGATTTCACGATCTATAAAACGGATGATTGCAACCAACGTTTATGTTTACAATTGCCCGCGATCGCTACATCTCATCAAATCTTCTGATCCCCTAACCTCTGCGCTTAGTGCTAATATTTTAATCTTCTGCGAATAGCACCAATGCCTAACTCTTGCCACTTGATTTTATTAATTAGCGATTTTCCCGCTCGTACAGAGCGCTACCAAGCTTGGCTGTCTCAAGATTCATCAACAACTTGGAGCGTGAAAAATCGTCCCTGGCAAACTCCTTGGCGATCGCCAGAAGATCGTAATGTCGCGGCTTGTGTCATACTCATAGAAAACGATAGCCCAGACAAAGGTTTAGAGTGGTTGCAAAGCCACAACCAGCAACAAAATCTTAACCCTCCTCCCGCGATCGCGATCGGCCCCGAACAAGTAGCAACGGCGGTTCAGTGCTTGAAAGCCGGGGCTGTTGACTACCTATCCACAACCGCGATCGCCCCCGACTTATTGATTCAGTCCCTCAAAAGCGCGATCGCCTCTGCGTCCCCCTCTTCGAGCAACTTTCAGGATATCCCCTCAACTCAAAATCCTCAAACTCCCCATCTCCCAAGTTCGCTATCCAGCGCAACCGCAACAACAAAGCTTGACAGCGAACTAGAAATCATCATCAATTCAATTCCAGCCTTCGCAGCATTCATCGATAACCAACAGCGCTATCGTTTTGTCAATCGCTCTTATGAATACTATTTTCACTGTCCGATCTCCGATATTATCAATCAGCGAATTCAAGACATCGTAGGAGAAGCCAACTATCAAAAGCTGCGTCCCCAGATCGAACAAGCACTAGCAGGTCAAGAAGTTAATTTTGAAGGTCAATTTGAACAGCCCGCAGGATACTCCCGCTATTACAACGTCACTTATATTCCCAAGTTTGATGCGTCCAATAACGTCAAAGGCTTCGTCGTTCATGGGCAAGATATTAACGATCGCGTCCAAACAGAAAAAGCCCTCCGTCATAGTCAAGACCGTCTTCGTATGGCTTTAGAATCCGCTCAGTTAGGCACTTGGGATTGGGACATCAAAACAGACGAATTGGATTGGGATGTTCGCTGTAAAGCCATACTAGGTCTTCCTGCCGATGCGGATTCCTCCTTAGACACCTTCTTCGAGATACTTCATCCCGATGAACGCGAACGGGTGAAGCAAGCCGTATCAGCCGCCTTAACTCCCCATAGCGATAGTGAATATAGCATTGATTATCGTATTATCAGAGCCAACGATAACGTCGAACGGTGGCTTTTAGCTAAAGGACAAGTTTACTTTCAAACTGATGGCACTCCTCAAAGGTTTATTGGCACTGTATTAGACATTACTGCCCGAAAACAAGCCGAAACCACCTTAAAGCAAAGTGAAGAACGCTTACAAATGGTTCTCGAAGGGTCTGACGGCGGTTACTGGGATTGGAATATTGTCACCAACGATGAATACCTCAGTCCTCAGTGGTTGGCAATGCTAGGCTACGAAACTGGCGACTTACCCCTGCAATACGACTCCTGGGTTCGGTTAATTCACCCAGATGATTGCTCGTGGGTTATGGAACGGTTGCAAAAACATTTGCAAGACGGTTCTATCCCTTACCAGTTTGAGTACCGTTTACTGACAAAAGCCGGATACTGGAAATGGATCGCGAATTACGGCAAGGTGGTGGTACGGAACGAACAAGGACAACCGCTACGGATGGCCGGGGTACATTATGATATTAGCGATCGCAAACAAACCGAAGCTCGTTTGCACGAAAGCGAAGATCGATTGCGTATGGCCATTGAGTCAACCCAGTTAGGGACTTGGGATTGGGACTTAGGGGCGAATATTTTGATTTGGGACGCACGCTGCAAAGCCATGTTTGGTTTGTCCCCCGCAGCCACCGTTACAATTGAGACTTTTTACGCGGGGCTGCATCCCGATGACCAACAGCGCTTAGAACAAGAGATTGCTGTGTGCTTTGACCCGGAGAAGGGGGGATGGTATAACACTGAATACAGAACCATCGGCATTGAAGATGGTGTGCAACGGTGGTTGCTGGCAAGAGGTAAAGCTTATTTTGATTCCGATGGGACTCCGCAACGCTTCGTCGGTACAGTTCTGGATATTAGCGATCGCAAACAAGTTGAAGCCGAGCGAGAACGCTTGCTAGAGTACGAAAAACTGGCTCGTCAAGAAGCAGAGCAAGCCAACCGCATTAAAGATGATTTTTTAGCGATTCTTTCCCACGAATTGCGATCGCCCCTCAACCCGATTTTGGGATTGACTCAACTGCTGCAAACTCAAAAATTTGACAAAGCTAAAACCGCAGAAGCCCTAGCAACCATCGAGCGCAACGCCAAGCTACAAACCCAACTGATTGACGATCTATTAGAC
Organism: Jaaginema sp. PMC 1080.18; assembly: GCA_035968055.1. Classification (GTDB taxonomy): domain Bacteria; phylum Cyanobacteriota; class Cyanobacteriia; order Cyanobacteriales; family Spirulinaceae; genus Jaaginema. Next base: position 27,059 of record JAWQFT010000044.1, read on the forward strand.
GTTGCCAAGATTCTGCGCGGTAAACTGGTCTTGCAGAAAGTTCCGGTGGATTTAGCTTTTGCCATCGAAGCGGCGCTCGATACAGTCCGAGCTACGGCTGCGGTCAAATCCATCGATCTCCAAGCTACAATCCCCCCCATCGGGCGAATTTGGGGAGATGCGACGCGACTTCAGCAAATCGTTTGGAATTTGCTCTCCAATGCCATTAAATTTACCCCTCCTCAAGGACAAGTATCGATTCGCCTCGAACCCATCGACTGCCAAGCCCAAATTACCGTCAGAGATACCGGAAAAGGTATCAAACCCGATTTTCTACCCAATCTCTTTGAATCCTTCCGGCAAGAAGATGCCTCCACAACAAGGCAATATGGCGGTTTGGGCTTGGGATTGGCGATCGTGCATTCTTTGGTGGAGGCTCACGGTGGTACGATTACTGCCGATAGTCCCGGTGAGGCCCAAGGAGCAACCTTTACGGTGAGGTTTCCCTTATTCGATAGTCAGCAAGAGACGCGATCGCCAAAGCCCAATGCTGTACCAGACCTGGATTTGCAAGGGATTCGCGTTTTGGTGGTGGATGATGAACCCGATGCTCGACAGCTTTTAGAAAAAGTGTTGACGGTGTACGAAGCCGAAGTCTGTACGGTGACTTCGGCAGTTGAAGCCTTGAGTGCATTGGAGTTATGGCAACCGGATGTGTTAGTCAGCGATATTGGTATGCCCGATGTGGATGGCTACAGCTTGATCGAGCAAATCCGAGCTTTACCGCCAGAAAAAGGGGGAAAAATCCCGGCGATCGCCTTAACGGCCTATGCAAGGGAAGAAGACCGCCAAAGAGCCATTAATAGTGGCTTTCAGCAGCAATTGACCAAACCCCTCGAACCCCAACAATTGGTGCGAGTTGTGATGCGGTTGGTGGCATCCCTTTCCAGAAGATAACTCAATCCTTAGACCTCTTTTGCCAACGGTTGCTGTAACAGCAAGAGAACAAGGCGCAACTCTTCCCCCGCTCAATCGAGTATCAACAAACCCAAAAGCAAATTGTTATAAAGGGCGATCGCGCTTGTTCTCCCTCGATCTCTTGCTTTGGTTAGATTGAGAAACGCTTGGGTATTGGCTATACTCAATCTGAATTTAACTTACCAAATCAGCTTAATTTAAAATTCCTATAACATCCCTAGGGACAGTTGACTCAATGGTCGATCTAACAAACTGCGATCGCGAACCCATCCATATTCCAGGAGCTATTCAGCCCCACGGCGCTTTGCTCGTATTGCAGCCAGACTTGACCATTGTCCAAGTCAGTGCCAATATCACCTCAATGGTTGGGCGATCGCCAGAAGATTTATTAAACCAACCCCTCGCAACTTGGCTGAGTACCGAGCAAGTCACCTCAATTCAGACTTGTTTGCAAGCAGACTTTGAATACGTCAATCCCTTACATATCCGCCTTCATGGTGACCCCAAAAACACCCCTCACCCCTTAGATTTTGATGGCATCGTTCATCAATTCCAAGACAACATCATCTTGGAACTAGAGCCTAAACAAGACGGCGAAACCCAAAATTTTTTCGGATTTTATCGTCAAATCAAGTCAGGATTAACGCGGATTCAGAAAGCAGACACCGTATTAAAAATGTCCCAAGCGGTGGTAGCCGAAATTCAGAGACTAACTGGTTTTGAGCGGGTTATGGTCTACCGATTCGATCGCGTTGGTGCGGGTCAAGTGATTGCCGAAGTAGTGGCCGATCGCCTCAATCCTTACCTGGACTTGTGCTACCCCCCCTCAGATATCCCCCAGCAAGCCCGACATCTCTACCAACTCAACTGGCTGCGTATTATTCCCGACTCCACCTATCAACCCGTCCCCCTGATACCCACCGTCAATCCGGTAACGCAACAGCCCACAGACCTCAGTTTGTCGGTATTGAGAAGCGTCTCGCCCATTCACCTCGAATATCTGCATAACATGGGAGTGACAGCATCCCTTTCCATCTCGCTGATTGCCAACAATACCCTTTGGGGACTGATTGCCTGTCACCACTCTCAGCCTCAATTTATTCCCTACTCCATCCGCACCGCTTGTGAATTTCTCGGTCAAGCCATGTCTCTAGAACTGAGAACCAAAGAAGCCAACGAAGACTTGGATTACAAAATCAAACTCCAATCAGTGCAATCTCAGTTTGTAGAATCTTTACCCTATGCCGAAAGTTTAGTCGAAGGTTTAACAGTATCCCCAGAAAATCTCCTAGCACTGGTCAGCGCTCAAGGTGCGGCGATCGTGGTAGGAGAGCGAATTATCTTAGTCGGAGATACCCCCTCACAAACTCAAGTCCAGCAATTAGTTGCCTGGAGCGAACAAGAGAACTTAGATAACATCTTTTATACCCACGCCTTGTCCGATCTGTACCTCCCTGGGGCTGAATTTGCCAAAGTTGCCAGTGGTATTATTGCCCTTACGATTTCCAGAACCCAGCAAACCTATATCTTGTGGTTTCGACCGGAAATTGTCCAAACAGTTAAATGGGGAGGCAATCCTAACAAGCCCGTCGAAGTCAATGACGATGGCGCATTACGCCTGTCCCCGCGTAAATCCTTTGAGATGTGGCAAGAAACCGTCCGAGGGCGATCGCTACCCTGGAAAACTGTCGAAATCGAAGCCGTTACCGAACTCCGCAGTGCCATCATTAGTATTGTCCTGCGTCATGCAGACGAGTTAGCCGCCATTAATCTCGAACTACAGCGCAGCAATACCGAGCTAGACGCATTTGCCTACGTTGCTTCCCACGATCTCAAAGAACCCCTGCGAGGCATTCACAACTATTCCAGCTTCCTACTCGAAGACTACGGCGAGATTATGGATGCGGATGGCATCTCCAAACTGCATACGTTGATTCGGTTGACTCAGCGCATGGAAGATTTAATTAACTCGCTTTTGCACTATTCGCGGTTAGGACGAGTCGAACTGCGATTAGAACCCATTAACTTAGAACAGATTGTGCAGCAAGGGATCGAAACCGTAAAAATAAGCTATACCGAACCCATTGCCTTTAAAATTCCGCGACCTCTACCCATGATTCAAGGGGATTACACGCAAATCCTCGAACTCTTTACCAACTTATTTAGTAATGCGATTAAATACAATGACAATCTCGATAAATGGGTAGAAATCGGCTATTTAGGATTCGAGGATGCGCCACCATTCATCACCAGTGGAACGAGCGAGCAACCGCCCCCCTTGGTATTTTATGTCAAAGATAATGGCATTGGTATCCGTCGTAAGCATCTAGAGCTAGTTTTTCGGATTTTTAAGCGGCTGCACGGGCCAAATCAATACGGTGGCGGTACGGGGGCTGGCTTGACGATTGTTAAAAAAATTGTTGAACGTCATGGAGGTGAAATTTGGCTAGATTCTACAGTGGGTGAGGGAAGTACCTTTTACTTCACCATTCCTACCTCATAGCAATAGGTTTAAATTCATAACATAACATGACTTGATTTGTGTATTGCCACAATTTTCATTGACTCTTATGCTAGAAGATCGAATGCTACCGCACCTGCTTGTAATTGAAGATAGTGACGAAGATTATGAAGCTTTTCGTCGCATTTTACGCAAGCTGGCTTTCCCCCACCCCATCTATCGCTGCGTCAACGGTGAAGAGGGGTTAGATTATTTAAACCAAACAGTTAAGCGGCTTCAAACTCGCTGCTTGCAACATCCGAAGCTAATCTTACTGGATTTAAACTTACCCGGAACTAGCGGTCAAGAGGTCTTGGACGAAATTAAAAATAACGAAATCCTCAAACCCATTCCGGTGGTAATCTTTACAACTTCCTCCAATCCCAAAGACATTGCTATTTGTTATCAAAAAGGGATTAGCGGCTATCTTGTTAAACCGATCAATCTGCAAATGCTTGTTAAAAGTGTGGAGATTTTATTGGCGTATTGGTTTGAGGCGATCGCCTTGCCTTCCGATTTTTGTTCTTAAGCAACGAAGCGATGACCCCATCGTTTAGTACAATTTTATTGTTGTCAATCTAATGGTTCAGCCCAGCCTTACTATTTTAATCGTAGATGATAGCGAAACCGATCGCCTGACCTACCATCGTTACCTAAAACGGAACGCTGCTTGGTCTTGCTCTATTCTGGAAGCTGAACTGGGGCAAACTGGATTAGATTTGTGCGTGCAAAACCAGCCCGATATTGTATTACTCGACTACCTTTTGCCCGATCTCGATGGTTTGGAGTTTTTGACCCAACTCAAGGCTAAGATGCCAGAAACCATGCCTCCTGTTATTACCATCACTGGTCAGGGAGATGAGGTTGTTGCCGTGCAAATTATTCAAGCTGGGGCAGAAGATTACTTAATCAAAGGACAAATTACGCCAGCTTCTTTGCAGTTTAGCGTGGAGCAAGCTTACGAAAAAGCTCAGTTACGGTATAAACTGAGGCAAAGTGAAGAACGGCTGAAACTGGCGTTAGAAGCGGCTCAGATGGGAACTTGGGAGTGGAAATTTCCCGGTAATCAGTTGTTCTGCTCGTCTCAGGTCGGCCCTATTTTTGGATTAGCGCCGGGTATGACCTTGCCGAACTACGAAGCTTTTTTCGCGCAAGTACACGCTGGCGATCGCCGCAAAATCCTGCGTGCAGTACGACAAGCGTTTCGCAAACACCAACTTTGTGAAATCGAGTTTCGCATTTTATGGCCGAATGGCTCGATTCACTGGCTGAAAGGCAAAGGGCGATTTTACTTTGCTAGCGATTGGCAATCGGGTCGTATGTTAGGCACGATTTCGGATGTGACCCAATCTAAACAGATGGAGATAGAACGGTTCCAAGCTTTGGAAGCGGAAAGATTGGTCATGCGGATTTCGCAATCGGTACGACAATCTCTGAATTTAGCAGATATTTTGCAAACCACTGTTACTGAGATACGACAACTGCTCCACACCGATCGCGTTATTATTTTTCAACTGCACTCACCGGATAGGGGGGAGGTAATTGCCGAAGCAGTCGGTTCTGAATGGGTATCGGTGTTAAACAGCGATTTTCAAGACCCCTGTTTGGCAACTCAGGAGATCGGCATTTATCAGTCAGGTCGTATGTGTGCGATTTCTGATATTGATAATGGCGATCTCCTGAGTTGCGATCCCGCAGGGATCCGCGTAGCGGCACGCAAGTTTCTGGCAGCGTTGGCAGTTAAAGCAAGTTTGAGTATGCCAATTCTCCAAGGGGAAAATCTCTGGGGTTTGCTGATTGCTCATCACTGTGTTGCACCTCGATATTGGCAAACTGGGGAAATGAATCTGCTACAGCAACTCTCGACTCAACTGAGTTTGGCGCTACAACAAGCCGAACTTTATCAACAAGCACAACTGGAAATTCAAGAGCGTCGGCAAACAGAGCAGATTTTACGTCAAAGTGAGGAGCGCTTCCGATTACTCAGCACTTTTGCCCCCATTGGTATTTTCCAAACCGATCCGGCGGGGCGCTGTCTTTATACTAATGCTCAGTGGCAGGCGATCGCGGGTTTAACTTTAGAGGAAAGTTTAGGAGATGGCTGGGCAAAAGCAATTCATCCAGACGATCGCATCTGGGTTTTCAATAAGTGGAATCGTTGCGCTCAAACAGGACAAGAATTTGATGTGGAGTTTCGTTTTCTAACTCCTCGCGGTCGGGTGCATTGGGTAAAGGTTAATGCTGCACCGATTCAATCGCCGACGGGAGCAATTCTGGGCTATGTGGGAACCGATCTTGATATTACCAAGCGCAAACAAACTGAAGTTGAGCTACAAGCAGCTTTACAAAAGCTCAATTTTCATGTGGAAAATTCCCCGATGGCGGTGATTGAGTGGAATAGTGAGATGCAAGTGTCGCGCTGGTCTGGGGCTGCTGAAGCAATTTTTGGCTGGCAAGCAGAGGAAGTCTTGGGGAAGCCACCGACAAACTGGCAATTTGTGCATATTGAGGATTTGCCGGGAGTGGAAGCGCAGATTGAGGCGATTTTGAGCGGTCAAGTAACCCAACATTTTTCGAGCAACCGCAATTACACAAAAGATGGGAAAATCGTTCATTGTGAATGGTATAACTCCAGCATGACCGATGCGACGGGGAATTTTGTTTCGATGCTGTCGTTGGTGTTGGATGTGAGCGATCGCATTCGACTGGAAGGGGAACGCCAGCGCCTTCTCGAACTCGAACAAACGGCCCGTGTTACTGCCGAACGAGCTAACCGTATTAAAGATGATTTTTTGGCGATTCTTTCCCACGAATTGCGATCGCCCCTCAACCCGATTTTGGGCTTGTCACAACTGCTGCAAACCCATACTTTCAGTGCCGATAAAACCGCAGAAGCCCTAGCAACCATCGAGCGCAACGCCAAGCTACAAACCCAACTGATTGACGATCTATTAGACGTTGCCAAGATTCTGCGCGGTAAACTGGTCTTGCAGAAAGTTCCGGTGGATTTAGCTTTTGCCATCGAAGCGGCGCTCGATACAGTCCGAGCTACGGCTGCGGTCAAATCCATCGATCTCCAAGCTACAATCCCCCCCATCGGGCGAATTTGGGGAGATGCGACGCGACTTCAGCAAATCGTTTGGAATTTGCTCTCCAATGCCATTAAATTTACCCCTCCTCAAGGACAAGTATCGATTCGCCTCGAACCCATCGACTGCCAAGCCCAAATTACCGTCAGAGATACCGGAAAAGGTATCAAACCCGATTTTCTACCCAATCTCTTTGAATCCTTCCGGCAAGAAGATGCCTCCACAACAAGGCAATATGGCGGTTTGGGCTTGGGATTGGCGATCGTGCATTCTTTGGTGGAGGCTCACGGTGGTACGATTACTGCCGATAGTCCCGGTGAGGCCCAAGGAGCAACCTTTACGGTGAGGTTTCCCTTATTCGATAGTCAGCAAGAGACGCGATCGCCAAAGCCCAATGCTGTACCAGACCTGGATTTGCAAGGGATTCGCGTTTTGGTGGTGGATGATGAACCCGATGCTCGACAGCTTTTAGAAAAAGTGTTGACGGTGTACGAAGCCGAAGTCTGTACGGTGACTTCGGCAGTTGAAGCCTTGAGTGCATTGGAGTTATGGCAACCGGATGTGTTAGTCAGCGATATTGGTATGCCCGATGTGGATGGCTACAGCTTGATCGAGCAAATCCGAGCTTTACCGCCAGAAAAAGGGGGAAAAATCCCGGCGATCGCCTTAACGGCCTATGCAAGGGAAGAAGACCGCCAAAGAGCCATTAATAGTGGCTTTCAGCAGCAATTGACCAAACCCCTCGAACCCCAACAATTGGTGCAAGTTGTGATGCGGTTGGCGATCGAGTCAGATGCACCGCAGAAAGATTAAGAACACCCCTCGATGAATTCCACCTCCGGTAATTTCCCACTGCGGAAGCGTTGGACAGTACCGCTACTGTCGGTTTCAAAGATCGCGCGATAGTTACGATGTTGGGCATCTTTTGGCACAAAAATCAGATATTTACCTTGGGGGTCATAAGGATGAAGTTCTGTCTTGATTTGCCCTGGATACAAACGCTGAATTTCCGCTTCGGTACTGCCAATTTTTGCTCCACTGAGGGTCTCGATCTCGTTGGCATTCACATCAATCCGCGCGACTCGATCTTCTGTGACCATCATGGCAACTCCCTCAAGTTGGGGTTGGAAGTTGTAGTAGGTACAGCTTTCTTCCCCTGGATTGGGTTGGGGTACAGGCATTCCGACAGCTTGAAAGGCTTGAGAAACGGTCATACCGATTTTTATCGGTCCGAAATGAGTCAAAGCGAGGCGAGTTTGGTTGTTTAGGGTTTGGGTGTTGGTTTTGGGAAGTTGAGTCAAGCAGGTGTTTTCGCCACTCAAGTCCCCAAAACAGTTGCCTCTCGCATCTAGAATGATGACGGTATCCACGGTGGGAAATTGTTTGAGGGTGGCGGTGAGGGCGCTTTGAGCGCGTACATCGTCGCCAATCCCTGCGGTAACAACGTTGCGGCAGAGTTGCAGTTTGGCGATTTGGTTTTGGATGGTGAGTTGAAAGTTTTCGCCACCACAGTTGGATGAGCCTTGGAGGGTGAGGGCAGAGTTGAGGCCGAGTTGTTTTTCTTGAGGGGTGGGCCCGGCGATGAGTTGCGCGATCGCGAAACTGCCTACTCCCATACTATCAGTACGCCGCCACACGGGTTCAACATAGCCTAGATCGCTCTGGGCTTTTTGAGGATTGGGAAAGAAGACTTTGACGCGATTTTGCGGGGGTGTGTTGTCCTTCGGGGCTGGAGATGCAACTTCAGAGGAGGTGGGGGTTGTTGGGG
>JAWQFT010000045.1:0-35313 GCA_035968055.1 Jaaginema sp. PMC 1080.18
CTGTTTTATCAACCGGAGAGGTATTTGAAGGGGCTAAATCTTACCGTAAGTATGAGGCTAAATTAGCTCGCTTACAATGGCTGAATCGCAACAAAACCAAAGGGTCTAGCAATTGGAGAAAAGCCCAACTCAAGATTGCTAAATTGCATCGAAAGATAGCCAATATTCGTAAAGATACTTTAAATCAACTTACCACCTACCTAGCCAAAAACCACGGCACAGTAGTAATAGAAGACTTAAACGTATCGGGAATGATGGCTAACCGAAAGTTAGCCAAGGCAATACAAGATATGGGGTTTTATGAGTTTAAACGTCAACTCCAGTACAAGTGCGAGTTATATGGTTCTACCTTGTTAATAGCTGACAGGTGGTTTCCCAGTAGTAAAACTTGTAGTAACTGCGGTCAAAAGAAAGATTCCCTCAGCTTAAGTGAAAGAACGTTTAATTGTGAAAATTGTGGATTTAGCATCGATCGTGATTTGAATGCAGCGATGAATTTAGTCAATTTGGCGGTAAGTTCTACCGTGTCAGCTTGTGGACTGGATAGTGCCGACACTGCCAGAATGAAGCAAGAAGTAAACGTTAAACCGGCTTAAGTAGGTTTGAGTAAGTTTTATAGAACGGTTTAACCCAAAGTCACATCAAGAAACATCATCAAGACAAAACCCACCAATACCCCCAAAGTGCCTTCCTGGTCTAAACCTTGGCGATTAATTTCGGGGATAATTTCGTCCACAATCACAAATAACATCGCCCCAGCAGCAAAAGCCATGCCCCACGGTAACAACGGTTGCGATATACTCACAATACTAACTCCGACAACACCGCCAATCGGTTCGACCAAGCCTGTCAATAAAGACACACCAAAAGCATACCAACGGGGATAATCCAAATTTCTCAACGCTAAGGCCACCACCAAGCCTTCAGGGATATTTTGTAAGCCAATCCCAGAAGCCAAAGCCCAACCACTGGCAGTATCTCCCGTCCCAAAACCCACACCAACAGCCAATCCTTCAGGAAAATTGTGCAGAGTAATCGCCACGATAAACAGCCAGATTCGTTGAAAATTATCGGAAATCGGCTGACCTTCCTTCCCTTTGTGGAAATGTTCGTGGGGAAAATTATTGTGAATCAACCAAATTGCCCCACCGCCTAACAGCGTTCCAGCCACCATAATTAAACCAGCAGTATTTTGACTAAAACCTTGACCGATTGCCGCCTCTAAACCCGGAACAATCAGAGAAAAAGCCGTCGCTGCCAGCATAATTCCGCCACCGAAACCGAGAAAAATCCCCTGAAGTCGTTGGCTAAAATCAATGGGAAGAAACAGAGGAATAGCTCCGATTCCTGTTCCCAATCCCGCCAATAAACTCGCCAAAACACCGATCGCGATCGCGTTCATAAAATAATCTACTATTTTTAGACATAATGAACTCTAGACCACCGATTATCAAACCGCAACGATGACTGAAACTTCCTCGGACAAAAAGCCAGTAACCTTTATTTCCTGTTGGATTGGGGCGGCTATTTCTGGCACAATTGCTGTTGCCCTCTATTTCCTCACAACTTCAATTAGCACATCTTTTGCAACTCACCCGATTCACAGCGATAATATCACGGCGATTAACATTTCCATTGCCGTCCGTACCTTGGTAACGGGAATGGCAACCTTAGCCACCGGGATTTTTGGCTTTTCGACGTTGGGATTATTCGCGTTAGGAGTGCAGCTTTTGTGGAAAAAAGTCTTTGCCTCAGACACCGCAATGCCGGAAAATGAGCCAAGATAACTTGAGAGAATCAAAAAGCGGATGGCAGAGCAATTTCATAAAGGCGACCAAACCGGATGGTATCACGATCCGGGCTTCTGGGGCGGCTATTTCCATACCTACGACAGCTTCAATGTAGACGGCAATCCGCGCTTAGTTCATGTTTTTCTACCGCGTAATTACGAAGTGACTCCAGAGGCTTTTCCCGTGGTTTATTGCAACGATGGCGATACGATCTTTTTTCCGGGGGGGCTTACGGCAAAACTTGGAATCTCGCAGCAATTCTGACGCGATTATACCTGGTGAATGCGATCGCCCGTGTTATTGTAGTGGCGATCGCGCCCATTAATCGCAACTATGAATATACCCACGCCCCGGTATGGGATAGCAAGTGGGGCGGTTTAGAAGATTATGCCGCTTATCTGGCGAACCCCGTCAAAGGCTTTATCGATCGCCATTACCGCACCATTAGCGATGCCTCGCAAAACCTGGTTTTAGGGGCAGGCCACGGGGGCTTGGCCGCCTTCTACACGGCGGTTAAGTATCCTAATATGTTTGGTAATGTGGCGGCGCTTTCACCGTCGTTTTGGGTGGGTTTGGATTCTGCCCTCGATCCAGGGGCGTTTAATTTGTTGGGTCATGGGGGCTTAAATTTAGAAGCCTCAACCCTAATGCTAGAAGCGGAATCGACTCTGACGCAACAACGTCTCAAGATTTACCTCGATTGGGGTTTAGTGCGCGATGGCGGTTCGCATAACGAGTTTAATGAAGAACGAGCCACTATTCGGGGTCGGGAAATGCGAGACTTGTTATTACAGCGTTTTGGTTATCGCGATCGCGTTAATCTCTTTACCGTAGAAGACCCCGACGGTCAACACAACGAGCAATCCTGGGCAAGACGCAGCGAAAATGCCCTTAAACTCTTTTTTTAAGGTTGAGATGTTGACAAGTTTACGGTGATAATCAGATCGCTGGGTTTGCGATTCCAGCCATGAATGGGATGAACTTCAACGCCTAAAATTTTCTCGTCCTGTGTAGAAACATCTGTTTGACCAGAATGACCTAAGCCAGTAATGGCTGCGAGGAAACCAGAAGATCGATGAGGAGTGTCTTTTGCTGGCATTGACTGTGAAGCGACACTTAGTTTGATTAACCGGAGAAGAATGCGGAATTGACAGGACTTCGGCGGAATCGGGGTTTCAGAGATTCAGGGAAAATGGGGTGCGACAGATGGATTGATAAGCGAAATTAAGAGCGCGACAGATGGATTGATAAAAAAAGAGGAGGTTGGCTACCCCTCTCAAAGAATAAGGAGAACTAATGGATAGCCTACTTACTTAATATAAATGACAGGTGAAACGCCCAACCAAGCCCATCCTGAAGCTGGATCGTTGTCGATGAAGCGGATCGATACCTCTTCTCCAGTAAGGAGAGAAGTATCGATCACTGCCAGTCGTGGCTCATTGGTAAACGCATTTATTAAGTTTGTCGAGGTTTCGGTATAAAGAACTGTATTGTCAGATCGCCGAACTATCTCTAAAGATTTTAGATTGCCCTGAGAACCCGACAAACCCCCAGCTAAAAGTAGAAGCAAGCTGGTACCGAGACGACCATAGCCAAGTTCTAAAGTTCCAGTGGTTGTTTCTCCCGATCTCCAAAGAATTCCATACCCACTAATTACCAAGCCCCAGCCTGTCCCTTGAGTCAAGATGGTATGAAACTGGCTATAGGGTTCATTAGGGTACTGAATCCATTTCAGGACACCATCTTGTATAGAGAGAAAGGTATTGCTCATGACGAGAATGGAGAAGGATGTTTGAGGACGAGAGCGCCGCCGTCTCGGAGTCGAAAGAAGGCTTCTTCAAGATGTGGTTGCATTAGCTTGCCTGCCATTCGATGGGGTCTTCGTGGACGGTTTGGAGGGCGGTGGCAGAGACGGCGCGACCGACTACTTGGCGAAGATTGCCGTTGGCGAGGGTGGCACTGGCGGCGGTGATGACTGCGCCTGCGGTGGCGGGGTCTAGGACGTAGAGAGAGCCAATGGTTAAACCGGATTTACCTGTGTTGGTTGTGCCGCCGAGGGGGTAGACGGTGGCGTTGGCGGGGGAGGTGACGGCGGACAGAACGTAGCCTGTGGCGGGTCGTCCGTTGGCGGGGTCGGCTTTGCGGACGGTGGGAGTTCCAGCGTTGTCGTACTCGTTTACGAAGTCGCCAGCCGCCAGGTTCTCGCTGGAAACGACGGATCGGGTGTCAGCACCAACCCCTGTGGGCATGAGGGTTGAATCGAGCTTACCAGATGCGTCGGTCATGACGATCTTGCTGGCATCGGATGCACCTGTTGAGGCGGAAATGGCTTGAACCCACTTCTTGATGCCGGACTGGAGAGTTAGAAAGATGTTGCTGCTCATGCTGCTAGGATTTCTGGGGGACGACGCGATTGTTAGTAGGAGGAACGCCAGAAGGGAGCAAAATCGTCCCGAAAACCTTGCGAATTGGCATAGTTTAGTTTAAATCCTCAATTTCTATTCAAGGAAATTGTCACGGGAAAAAAGCCAAAAAAGTAAGTACAAGTGTATTATAAGGCTTAGTTCATCGATGATTCAGGAGAACCATGATTCTTAACAGTCCGTACCTCAAGATGGAAATTGTACAGCTTGTTACGGGGGTAATGATGGGGGTCTATAACGACTCAGAGGGCTTGGCGGTGGCATTGACGGCCCTAGCCCAGCAAGCGCGGAAAGAAGCGGGTATGCCAGCACTGATTGAGGCTGAGAACCCAATGAGAATGGCACGGATGCAAGCCCCAAATACCATCCCCCCTAAAACGGGAGACTTGTTCGCAGACGGGACACTTCAGTGATAGTGAACTCTTAATTGAAAACGATTTGGACTATGGAGCTAAGACTATGAACAAGCAGCAGTTGGTGGATACGCTGTGGGAGCGCACGGACAAGAGTATCCCGAAGGACAAGATATACAACCTCGTGACGGCAATAATTCAAGTGATCTCGGAACGGGTTGCAGCCGGAGACCGGGTTAAGCTTCTGGGGTTTGGGTCGTTTTTCGCGAAGAAGCGGAAGGAGCGAGAAGGACGCAACCCCCAAACGGGAGAGCCTTGCTTAATTCCGGCTGCAACTGTGCCACAGTTCAGCCCTGGTAAGGAGTTTAAGGATTTGGTTGATGCGATCGGGGATTAAGGTACAATCGTACTACCCTAAATGAATCAGTTAATGTGTCATTAACCCCCAGGTGTCGGGTGCGGACTCCTGGGGGTTTTTGTTGGCAATTAGAGATCGGTGACTGATGTGTAGTATGGGTGTAGTTTGTCGGAATCGGAACTAAGTTGGAAATTGAAATGGAACTAAGTTGGACGTTGCGACAATTGGTGAAATATAGGTGTATCAAGCGCATCAGACGTTTCTCGGACGTTTCTCGGACGTTTCTCGGACGTTTCTCGGACGTTTCTCGGACGTTTCTCGGACGTTTATACTTGCCCTGGAGTTACGCAATGTGGCTCTTGATTTTCTCCATACATACAAAGACTAAAAAAATACATTTGAGCATGGATAGGTAGAGCTTTGACAATTTCAAATGCACGATAGGACAGCATATCGTTATGCCCTCTTCTATATCTAGAAAGTTCATTTGTGCCAATTCCAACCTTACGGGCGATATCGGCAGCTTTGATGTTAAACGCATTTAGCGTTCTGTCCAAAGCTTCTCCTGGATTCATATTTTTCTTTGATTGAATATTAGTCTTTATAGTCTTAAGTTTATGCGGGGTTATCTAATTAGGCAATACCAAGTTAGGCATTTATTTGCTAAACTCTGTGATGTTGTCTAAGTAGGTAACGAAGCAAATGCTTCAAGACAAAAGTTTTCAAACACTCAGTCTGTCAGAGCTTGCCTCTATTACAGGAATCAACAAATACCGATGGAGTCGGTACTTCAATGGACACACACTGATGACAGAGAGAACATTGAAAAGGGCAGCAAGCAGGATAGGGATGCGACCAGAAGAACTGTTAAAGCAAGTTGATATAAGAAGGGAAAAGACTTTGGGAGAGAGAGCCAACAAAAAAGGGTTATAGGTATTGCCAAGTTAGGTAACACACTATAGAATCTAGATTAATTACCAAGTTAGGCAATAAACTCAAGCTAGGTTGAAGCTGCTGAGAAAATCAATGAAAGAATGGTTTACATCCAAGCAATTAGAGGGGTTTCCAAGCATTCCTTCTACAGCAAGGAGGATTAGGGACAAAGCAAAAAGGGAAAATTGGACATCTCGTCCCCGACAAGGAAAAGGTATGGGAAACGAATACCACATCTCATCCCTTCCCCCCGAAACCCAAGAAGCACTACGCACTCAAAACAATGAAGAATCTGGAGACAGCAATCAAGCTGGCACTGAGACACAGCCCGTTGATGGAGGAAAACTTGAGGCAGGGAGTGGACTGGCCGAACGAGGTGCTGTTCCAGATCGCACTGTTGAACCTCCAAAGCCGCAGCGAAATAGTGTGCATTGCACCTTACCAGTGGAAGTTGACCCCCGAAACGACGACGATCGCATAGCCCGGCGTAACGCCAGACTGCACATCCTGGCAGTATTGACCGACTATTGCCGCCAACACGCCCTGAATATCTGTGAATGTCGAGACGACTTCGCCACCCAATACAACGCACGAAGACTCCCTCTCCCCGGCTGGGTAACAGAACTTATCCCCACGGTATCCGCACCGACATTGCTGCGATGGGCATCAAACCTAAAAGTGATGGGGGTAGACGCTCTCGCCGGGAACTACGGCACTCGCAAAGGATCGGGGCAGATTGATAACGATGAGGAACTGCGAGAAACTATCCTCGCCTTCATCACCCAACGCCCCAGCCATATCTATGACGAGCTAAAACGCCGCTTTCCCAAGAAAAAGCTACCCACGAAGCGAACAATCGAGAGGTGGGTACGCAAGTGGCGGAACAACAACCCCCAGCAACTTGCCCGACTACGGAACATCAACGAATACAACTCGAAATTCCGTTCGGCAGCAGGGAGCTATAGCGAAAACATCACCTATGCCCTGCAACGGATTGAGATCGACGCGACGAAGGGCGATGTCTTCCTGAACACTGGGGACAAGTTCGAGCGGTACAGCATCATCTTTATGGAGGATGTATTCTCTCGCCGCGCCAAAGCCTTTGTCACCAAAAACTCCAATAGTCGGACGCTGGTTCAGACTTGCTTGCGCTGGCTGCTGCTGAACTGGGGAAAATCCCAGTACATGGCAATCCGAACCGACCGAGGAAAAGACTTTATCAGCGCTTATTTCCTGGGATGTCTGGAGGAACTGGGCATCGACCATGAAATGTGTACCGGACGGTCGGGCTGGGAGAAGCCCTTTGTCGAGCGCTTGTTCGGGACAAATACCCGTAACTTGCTCGAACAACTCCCCGGCTACTGCGGTCACGATGTCGCCGAACGGCAAGCGATTCGCTCCCAGATGAAACCAGGGGACGTTACCGCCATGATGACCCCCAACCAACTCCAGGAAGCCCTTGACCTTTGGGTTGCCCAATATGAAAACACCAAACACCAGGGAGAAGGACTCGACGGCAAAAAGACCCCCCTAGAAAAATGGGCAGAATCCCCAGTAGCTCTGGACTTGAGCTATCAGGAAAACCAGCGACAGCTTGATATTTTGCTGGCAGAAGCCCCAGGAAGCGGGGGACTGCGAACTGTCCAGAAAAAAGGCATTCGCGTCGGTGACGGTTGGTTCATCAACAACGACGGCTTGCAAGTTCACTGGATCGGCAAGCAAGTCAAAGTCAGGCTTGACCCCTTCAGCGAACAAGATACCATTCACTGCTTCAACCCGGAAACGGGCGAGTATCTGTTCACCGCCGAAGATTTCCGCGCTAAGGGCATTAACCGCAGCGAAGCTGCCAAAGCAGCCCACGAACAACAGAAAGAGATTATCGAAGAAGTCCGCCAACTCAAGCAGTTGCGCGACGAAGCGCCGGATAACGTGATTCCCTTCAACTTCCGCGCCAAAACCAGAATTCAAACCGAATCCGAGCGAGTTGCGACTGAGGTGGTAGAAGCCCTCGACGCGCCGGAGAAGGAAGCGCAACCTCTCACGCCCCAACAAGAAGAGGTGCGAACCAGAATTGCCCAACGCCAAACGGAACGGGCAACGCAGCCTAATGAAACGCTGGCACAGCGCTTTTTTCGGCTGTACCTTGTATCACTCAAAGATGGGAACGAGGTGCTATCAGAGGATGATTCGGCTTTCGTTTCTCATTGCTTAGAGAAAGAAGTCTTCCCCTCGATGGCTCGTTTGGCACTCAAAAAACACACTCAACAACAGGAGGCAAGATAATGGCGCGACACAGATGTACCCGCCAGTATGACCCTGGGGCTTACGTCCCGGATATTAACCCGAACGCGATCAAGCGAGATATCGCCGAAACCAAACGGCTCGAAGAAATCCGGCGCAAGCGATTGGAAGACTTCCGCAAAAACCGAGGTAAATGGAGAAATTAATTAATGAAATACACCACGGCAATTACAAGCAATATCGCGCACCTCATTGAAGCGCACGAACATATCCAAAAAGCCCGAAAAGAAAAGATGCTGTTGATCTACGGCAATCCTGGCATGGGCAAAACCCAAGCCTGCGAACTGCTGGAGACAGAGGGCGCAATCCTCTGGGAAGCTCCAGCACGTTGCACAGGCTACCATCTCGTCCGTTCCCTACTTGACCGCTTGGGAAGTCCCGGTTGTCGGTCGTTTGGGGCGGGACTCGACCAGTGTATCAAAAAGTTAAGCGAATCAAATCAAACCTTGATCGTTGATGAAGCGGGGCGTTTGCTCTGGCGGGAACGCGACCAACTGATCGAAGTGCTGCGCTATATCCACGATGCTGCTGACGTTCCCCTCATCTTCACCGGGATGCCGGACATCTACAACTATCTCAGCCCGTATCCCCAAGTGTGCGACAGAATCTTCTTTGTTGAGTTCCTGCCCTGGAGCTATGAAGATACCCGCTTGGTGATGGAGACCTGTTGCGAGGTCAAGGTTAAAGCTGACTTGCTCAAACGGCTTTACTCGTTTGCCAAGGGCAATGGCCGTTTAACTAGCCGCGCTCTGGAACACATCGAACGTCATGCGAAAGCGCTAGGTATCCCGGAAATTGGCGGTGTGGAATGGGGGAATCAACCCTTTCTCCCGGCAATCTCGCAACAACCCGAATCCCGTAAAGGTAAGCGTCGGAGGGCTGCATGATGCGAACTCATTGGGCGAAAAACTGCTACGAAGAGCAGCTTAACGAAATTTGCGAGATAAGCGAGTCGGTTCTCACGGAAATTCTTGGAGAAGAAGCGATGTGGGACAACCAATGCGGTCGGCTTTGGCTAGAGCGCATCCCCTTTCGCTGGCTGGCTTATCTCAGGGCGCTGTGGCACTTACCACAGTTACTCAAGGCACTGTGGAACATCCGCGAAGATGCCAACGGTTGTTTGCATCATGTCGCCGAACATTACTTCGACCCCGATGAGGAGGATGAATATGACGATTCCGGCTTTTGATTGTCAAACAGGTAACAAGCTGTGCCTGCCGTCTAGTGGGGGCGAGAACTATCAAAGTTGGTTAAAAGCGAACGGATACACCTTTGAGTCTTACGCCCAACTAACAACGGGAACTGACCCCAAAACCGAAGCAGAACTTTACTGCAAGCATTATGACGAAGACACGACTGTCTGGGCTGTTTACATCCCGGAATTGGAGATTAATACAGAAGTACTGGACTTCAATCTTGAGACAGAATGTCTGAATTTCAATATCTACAGCATCGAGAAAGCTAAAGACTTAATCGATACAGCTCAACAACTGATTGCTGTCATCCTTCCAGTCATCGACCTTGCCAACACGCTCAAAAAACTGTGGCCTGATGAACTACCACTCCATCTCCCCGAAAACCCAACCGTGTAAAGCCTGCGGCGCTTTGATCCAGTGGGCTGTGACTCAGCGAGGGAAGTATATGCCCCTTGATGCCGGGACGACCGAACCTCACTGGGCAACTTGCCCCAAGGCTCACCAATTCAAAAACCGTAATGGACAACCAAAACCGTAAATATTGCGTAACCGCACTGTGGGAGGGAAAGCGGCAAGTGCGATTTACCACTTTCACCCACGCACAGGCAGAATATTGGGTTCGCTGGCTCACACGCAATGAGCCGGAAAGCAAACCCCAAAAACACTTAGTCCAGGAGGACACACTCATTATGTCTCAAAACGAACTAACTCAAGAAATCAACGACTTTGCCACGGAGACGGCGCTTTGCCTTCTGGCTTGTACCGAACATAACAACGAGCATCTGGCGATTGAGTTTGGCGATGACTCCACTATCGACCCAGATACACCCCGCAGCGTAGTGATTGCATTCAACGGGACTCGTCGCGATGTCAACTGTTTGCTGGGTTATCTCGAATCCATGCTTGACGTTTAACAGTTAGCACCCCCGCTCAATACGGCGGGGGTTGGAGGTTTTTATGTACTTAGTTACGATTCAGGATAATTGCCGCGTTCGTGTAGTGGAGCGCACTTTTGACTTAGAGGACGCAGAAATCCACAGAGAGAGCCTAGACCCTCAATACAACGCCCGAATAATCACTTTTGCGCCGCAACGCCCCCGGCGACAGTGGACAAAGGCTGAATGCCAGCGATTAATTTTTCTGGCAGAGGCGATGAAGCAAAACCTGCTGCCCAAGCAAAAATCACCCCATTGTTTCCTGCTTTTAGACGGGGGATATGACCGAGAAGGCAGTATCGCTGGTCGGTTGGTTTGGCACGGCAAGAATTGGCTCTTAGTGCCAGAAGAAGGGAAAGAACGTCTTTGTGGGCGAGTAATCCAAGCAGTTCAACGGAGAAAGAAGTATGGACAAAGAGTTATCTAGAATTTTACTTGTCTTAGAAGACATCAGTGCAGGGATTAACCGAATCGAAGCCCAGTTGGAACAGAAGCGACAAGTTCCAGACCGCCAGGAATTACGGCGCTTGGTTTCTGTTGAAGTTCGCCGCCTGGGATGGACGAAAGAACAAGGGTCGCAAGTTTTGAAAGGGTTGTACTCGAAATCAACAACTCAAGCATTGACCGACACGGAATTGGCAAATTTCTTGCGTTACTTAATCTCTTTAACCCCATGAACAACGAATTTAACCAAGCGATGCAACTGACAACAGAACAGGAATTTTTCCTGCTTACTTGCGAACGGGGAATTCACGACGTTCCTCGTGAGAAGTTGGAAGCCCAGTTACTGGAAGTGATTCGGCTTCTCTCGATCTATCAAAATCTAGCGAAATATCACGCAAAAGTTATCGCGAAGTCTGGCAATGTTTAAACGATTTGACAAGGTTCGGGTTATCGATCCGAATCACCCCCATTACAACAGGTTGTTTGAGGTAGATCGCGAAGCTAATGGCTTGGTTTTCTTGGAGTCCGTGCGCGGTCATAAAATCCAGTGCGAACCGAACCAAATCGTTATTGAGCCAATGTTTCACCCCAAAGGACGGGGGATAAGCTAATGACATCAGGATTACAATATCAATTCTCTGACCTCGATCCAAAGACCAGAGATGAAATTAAGGAACGAACTGACCGGATTCGCGGTTTAATGCAGCGAACCCTCCAAGACATCATTGAAATTGGGAAGGAACTGCTAGAGGTTAAGCAACGGTTGCCTCACGGACAATTTGGCGATTATCTGCGGGTTGAGTTCGATTGGAGTTGGCAGACAGCCAACAACTTTATGAACACGGCTTCTCAGTTTGGTAACGGGGAAATTGAAAACGGTTTGGAAATTGCACCCAAAGCCCTGTATATCCTTTCGTCCAAGTCCGTACCGGAAAAAGCCCGCAAGGAAGCTGTTAAGCAAGCCCAAATGGGAGAGAAAATTACCCCGGACAAAGCCAAGCGGATCAAGACCATTGAGTCTTTACCAGAAGAACCAGAGCAGCCCACGGAAGCGACTCAAACCGGAGAAGTCGAGCTATTCGTCTATGAAGGGAAAGAACCCGTTTGGGGACGAATTAACGGCGACTATGGTTATCTTCAGCCGGGAACAAAAGTGAAGATTGCCAACGTGAGCTTAACCAGCCGCGATCAATGTTTTGTTCGTATTGCTGACGACCCAACAAGCGTCATTCAAGTGGAAAAAGCGGATTTGGTCGCGGCAGACCAACAACCAGCCCCAGATATCGGGGATGAAGCGGACGGGCAAGACCGGGGGCGGTCTATCCCTGTGGGAACATTTGTCTGCTTGGCAAGCCGATTGTCTGACGTTTTGGCTGAAAAAAACTTGATGTCTGACCACATTGGCAAGGTGATTGCTCACGATCCGTTTACGGTGCAGTGGAATCATGGCACGGTAGGAATGCCAAATCCTGGCGACATTGCGGCACTGCCCCAAAATTGGCAATTTACGCCTGAAGATGAGTTGATGGGTGAATTGGTTGAAGCAGTGGTTGAGGAAGATCAAGACTCAATCCTAGAGAATCCTCTGCTTTCAATTGCGAAAGACATCCTTGGCAACAACTATTCTATTAACGGAACAGAAAAACGTCGGATATGCTTGTTGCCTGACTGCAAGGTGAGTCTATATGCTTTTCTGGAGAAAGCTTGGAGAAATGGGGCGATTTATGAAGCGATAATCTTTTGTCCCCCTGCCATTATGCGCCAACACGCATTTTTGTCCCTGGTCAACGCGGCTTGTGGGTGCAGTTGGGTGGTTCATCCCAACGGCTCTCATGTCATGGCAATGCTCTATTTTGGCAACAATCTGGATGCTGTTTCCTCTGCCTGCAATGAGCGCCGTTACCCTGTCTTTGAGGTGATGGGATGACAAAAGCTTTTCGGAAAATGCTAAAGCAGCAAGCGACGCAAACAGCTAACCAACTGGGGACGAAGTTAAGAGAAATCCCAGAGTCTCAATTCCCTCCTGACCTCCCAACTGGTCGCGACACCCGGTTAAAAGTTTGGGGCAACAGAGATTTTCTGGTTCAATTATTCGATTACGGTTGTGGCTTACGGTTGAGTGTTTGCCGAACCAAAGTTAAGGGGTTTGGGAAAAATAACAATCCCATTTGGAAAGACAACATTTCTTGGGACGAACTTCAAGCCATCAAAGCAGAGGTGGGATACGCCGATACGTGGGCTTGCGAACTTTATCCACCAGAAGAGAAGATCGTCAACGTCGCTAATATCCGACATCTTTGGATTATGAAGAAACCGCCAAACGACATGGGATGGCATTAGCCTAACCAATCGTGACATATCCCCCCAGTCTCTCCAGACCGGGGGGATATTCGTCATATAGAACATTTGTATTATAAAGTTTACAATAAAGAGAGAGGGACTCACTATGACTAAGATAGAGCAGCTTCAAGAGCTATTAGGGAAAGAAAAATTCGAGAAGTTTTGCCGGGCATTCGCTGGTAAGCACGTTTACATTCCTAAAGAAGAAAATGAGCCGATGATAGCGACAGTAGGCAGAGAGGCTGCGGAAAAGCTACAAGCTGAATGGGGGGGCTGTTCGGTTGATATCCCACTATTTCGGGATAGGCAAAGAGAAAAGCGCAACCAAGAAATTGTCGAACTCAGTCACGAGAAAACCATTGAACAGCTTGCCGACATATTCGACCTCTCACGCCGCCATATTTGGAGAATCCTAAAGGAGAATGCCACCAAGAAAGAAGATTATACTAGACCTGCCTGATGAAGTTCGGGCGGAACTAGATCGGCGATTGATCGAAAATCATTTCTCCGGTTATGTCGCGTTGTCTGAGTGGTTAGGAGAATTAGGCTATTCAATCAGCAAATCGACAACGCATAAGTACGGACAGGAACTCGAAGAACGCATCAACCAACTGCAACGGGCAACGGAACAAGCCAAGATTATCGCTGAGTCGGTTGGTGACGATGAGAACGCAATGGGGGAAGCCCTCAGCCGCCTCGCTCAACACAAGGCTTTTGAAGTGTTGATGCACGCCAGCAGCGACCCAGAGAAAATTAGTTTTCCGGCGTTGTGTCGCTCCATTGCCGATCTTAACCGTTCCAGCATCAGCGTCAAGCAATACCGGGCTGAAGTTAAGAAACGGGCAAAAGACGCAGCAGAGAAGATTAAACAGCAAGCCAAACAGGGCGGCTTAAGCAACGAAGCCCTTGAGATTATTGACAAGACGATTTTTGAGATTGTGCAATGACCAGAGCCAGTCAGCTATTTTTGCCCTATCAGAAGAAATGGCTGGCGGATAAGTCCCGGCTTAAGATTGTTGAGAAATCGCGGCGCATCGGCATGACCTGGACGCAGGCTTATGAGGATGTTCGGGATGCTTGCCCCAAGAAAGGTGGGATGGATGTGTGGTTTAGTTCTGCCGATGAGTCGGCAGCCAGGGAGTACATCCGCTACTGCGACCAATGGCGGCAAGTGCTGGGAGTTGCAGGGGAGTTGATGGGGGAAGTTTTGATTGATTCAGAGAGGGATGTTAAAGCCTTCTCTCTAAATCTCGCTAACGGCAAGCGAATCAACGCCCTGACCAGTAACCCCAAAGCATTCCGGTCGAAGGGGGGAAAGCTGGTGCTGGATGAGTTCGCTTACCATGAAGACCAGGAATCGATGTGGAAAGCGTCACGCCCCATCATCACCTGGGGCTACCCAGCGCGAATTCTAAGTACCTATAACGGCAAGGGGAATCGCTATTTCCGCATGGTAGAGGAATCCCGGCGTGGCAATGGTTGGAGGTTACACACCACGACGATTGAGGATGCGGTGAACCAGGGGTTAGCCGATAAGATTGTAGGACGGGAACTGACCGAAGCCGAGCGGCAAGAATGGCTCAGGCAAGAACGCGAAACCTGTGGCGACGAAGAAACCTGGCAGCAGGAATATATGTGTGTTCCAGTTGACGAAGCGACGGCGTGGCTGACTTGGGAAATGCTGGCAGCGTGCGAACATCCCCAAGCCGGGCAACCAGAACTTTATCAAAAGCGTGTTTGCTTCCTGGGGATGGACATCGCTCGACGGCGCGACCTCACGGTGATCTATGTTGTTGAGAAGCTTGGAGATGTGCTGTGGGTGCGGGAAGTGGTGGTGATGAAGAATGCCAGCTTTGCCGCCCAAGAAGCAGAATTGGAACGGTTGTGGCGAACTTATAAAATCTTGCGAGGCTGTCTTGACCAAACGGGGCTGGGGGAACAGATGACCGAACGAGCCAAAGCGAAGTTTGGTAACTCGCGAGTTGAGGGGGTGTTGTTCACGAATCTCTCAAAACAAGCCTTGGCCATGGGACTAAAACAGCGACATGAAGACCGCTTGATTCGGACTCCCATCGACAAAATAGCCCGCGATTCTCTTCATTCAGTTCGCAAGGCAATCACGGCGGCGGGGAATCCCCGGTTTGATGCGGATCGGGGGGATATGGGACACGCGGATCATTTCTGGGCTTTAGGGCTGGCGGTTCATGCTGCTGGGGAGGGATTTGTCCCGATTGAGTTTGAGCCTTTTGGTCAAACGGGAATTGCCCCAAAGTTAGACCCCTATGCCAATCCTTTCGGATTCGACCGTTATTGACCCGTCGAGGGGGGTCTGAGATGTTCCTCGATAATTTCCACTATCTCAGCACGATCCGCATCATCTACGCCCAAATATGGACGAGGGGGAATACGAACGCGACGACCGCGCCCAGCCATGCCGCCGAATTGGTGTATTGCGCCATAAACCCGATTTGTCCCGATGGAGACATCCCGGTTTGTGGCTTGATAGGCAATGCTGGTGCGAAGATCGCCGTCTTGTTGCAGAATCTTGAGGATTTTCCGCAGACGAGTTTTCCGAGCTAGGGTTGAGGCTTTGAGGGGTTGCCATCGTTGCCCCTTGGGGTCTTGCTGATCGTCGAAGCGTTCCTGGGTACGCAGAACCAAATATTCGCCAATATTTTTGAAGGCGGGCTGGAGGTTGGTGGTGTGGGAGGACAACCGGGATAGTGCGGCTTGTACGTCCCGGTTATCGACACTTACTCTTAAGACCATGTGATACCTCGGTTTGATAAGTCTTGCTGGACGGCAGTTCTGAAGCCGAGAGATAAGCGATTGAGAACGTTACTCATGGCTTGCTGTTGTTGGTCTTTCCTGCTTTGACCGGGGACGTAAGCAAAACCCGGATCGGCTTCGACTTTAACCGCCGTTTGCCGCTTAGTTTCGGGATCAGTGACTAGAATGGTTGTTCCCACCGCAGGGGCGCTATCGACAGCAAGATTGCGGCGGTTGACATCTCGTTCTGAAAGGGTAACGACGCGGCATTTGCAGCCAAAGCCACAGGGGGGATACATGGTTTGCCAGAACGGGTCATCATAGCGGAAGACTTTGCGATGTAGGGCTTTGTGCAGGGGACGTGGGAGTCTTGAATCGCCGTGCATCCACATCCAGAAAGGGCGGGAACGAATCACATCGGGGTCGGTTTGCTGTTGATAGCGGCCTGCGGCGTAGGCGGTTCGTAAGTTTGTCCCGTAAATCACATCGGTTCGCCAGTTGCGACTGCCGTTGTAAGCCCATCCGGTTCGGGCAACGATTTGGTCGAATTGCTTGCGAAACTCCTGGCGGGTCATGCCTTCGGTAATGGCAGCTTCGACAATGTTGCGGAGGTCTTGGAGTAGTTCGGCGGACATTGCCCCAGCCACCATAAAGGCGATGTCGTGTTCTTCTTGCCAGATATCGTCCCAGCGATAGGTCGGGACGTTGATAAGCTTTGCCTGGAAGTAGGCAATGGCTTCTTCGAGATTTAGTTTTGTCCAATCGAGAGTGGGCATCAAAAATAAAGAAGTATTACGCCAATCAAAAAGGCCGTAACTCCAAACAAGAAAAAGATTTCGAGCCAATGAGGAAAATCGGGTTCTACTCTCCGGGGTCTTGTTCGAGACGGATGGCGGTGATTCATTGGGGGTTTAAAGTCGGTCATTATAGGCTTGTCCGGATGCGGGAACGGCAAAGTTTATCTTTTCTCCTGGGGTTGCCATTGATGCTGAAACCGTGTTGGTCTTGACTGTGCCGCCAGAGGGGAGAGTTACGAGGTCTTGCCCAGTTTTACAGTCGTGTCCGGCATAGCTCCCAGCATATTCGCTGGGTTGGGTTTGGAGGTTGGCGACGGTTTTCTGGATTTGGGTGAGTCGGCTTTGTTCGAGGCGAGATTCTACCAGTTGTTGGGGAGTCATAGGGAGAACGATCTTGACAGAACTACATAGTTATTGGGGATTTGATTCTTTTTAAACAGGGGCAAGACTTCAACTGTAACGAAATTATAGACAAGGTTTTCGCTGTCTAAACTCCGAATTTCAACAGCAACTTCTTGTCTATCTGTAGACCTTGAATTAATAAGGGGAATAAAGTGAAAATCATTTTCTTTAAGTTCAGTTGCTGAAGAAAGCTGGGTAAAGATGTCTCGGTCGATTTCTTGTGTACCCAGAAAATATTTATCTGTAATTTCTATGGGAGTCCCATAGACCTCAACCTGCTTGCGTTGTTGGTATAAAACATTCCTCAAGTTGAAATCAACCAAAGCAGAAACAATAATCCCTGTTTCTTCTTTCCGTTCGTTGATTACAGGAAATGTTGTGTCATTAAAAAAGTTAATAACTATCTCTTTAGCAAAGAGAGTATTAGGGAAAACCCAATAATTACCTTTTACTGTCTGACGAGATGTAGTACGAGTAATAGAAAGGTCATTGCTGTATTGAGTTATAGCAAGATTGTTGACATTTATATCTAATCCCCAAGAAACTATATTCCACCATTCATTGATAGTATAAGAGGAATCAACCGACCCGGTTTCATTAAATCCTCTCTGTTGAAGATATACTCCATGCCGAATAGTTGTCCCTTTAAATAAGGACGGACTTTGTTTGTAGTCTATGGTTCCTGGATCGAAAATTTCCCCGTCTACCGAGCTTTTCGGTTGATAAACTTGATTGTTCTGCCCGGATTTCCAAATAAAATCGCTTGAATTTTCCGTTGTGAATCGCCAGGAATTTCGCCCTTTTCCTGTAGAAACAAGAGCGTTTTGGGTGGCAGAGGGACTAGAGAGATAAGTGCCTGTGTGGATTTTGGTGGGGGTTTTTCTGTCGCCTCCTACAAAGAAATCCCATGTGTCTGTTCCATCTTGGCGAACCGCAAACAGTATTTTGAGCTTGGGTAAGTTTTCGTTCCGATACGCAGCAAGCGGGGTGATATTAGCCGCAGGCTTTTGAGTCAAGTTGGGAATTCCACCCCGCATCTGCTTAAGAGGTGTTCCTTCTTGAACCATGCCGTTGGAAGCTAACGCCCCAGCCCGATGAGTGCCACCGCCAGGCTTCTCCCCAATAACCTGACCGGTCTTACAATCAAATCCTCGATAATAAGTTTGCGGCTTGGCGGCATCTTGCTGGATTGCAGCATTTCGCGCCCTCAATTGTCCTTCGAGGCGGGATTGCTCTAACCGTTGCTGTACCAGTCTTTGGGGTTCGTCTACCATGATGTCCCACTACTGAGCGCCGAGTTCATCAGCAAGAAGTTCCATTGCAGAGTGTGGGTTGCTCCATCGGGGATAGTCTTAATGGAATCGGCGCGAAAGCCTGCGACCAATTCGCCAGAGCCGTAGCGCAAGCGTAAATCACCAGCCCCGGTATCGCTGAACGCCATCGGCGAACCGCCCTCGCTGGGACTGACTTGGAAGGTGTCGGCACTGGTGTTGACGGCGTAGTAAAGAACTGTGCCGTCAACACCAGTGGGTAACGCTCCACCCGCGTCAACCGTGAGCATTACTCTGTCGCCGTTAGCGAGGCCATGTCCTGTAAGAGTTAGGGTGTCTGTCGCGGGATCGACGGATTCGAGAAGCGTGGGAGCGTTGGGATGAGCGTTGGCAATCATGGCGATGCCATCCCACTGAATTGATGCCCCCGATGCAGTTAAGTCCCAGCTTTGGATCGGGACGGTGGCTGTTTTCCGGGTGGCATCGTAGGTGATATCTGCCTCCGCTACAGCGTAGTTATCGCGTCCGTAACCGTATTCGTTGTTAATTTCGGTGAGCAAAATATCAGTAATGCTGGCTTCTGCCGTCCACACCGCGTCAGTACAGAGTATCAACCGGAATTTAGTAGGGTCAAGCGGATCGGCATAGCCAAGCTGGGCTTTGAGACTGCGCTCGATCCAAGAACGAAAGTATCCTCCAATTGCCATGATTCCCCCTACGCTGGATTGGCGATAAGTTGCATGAAGCCGTTGGTCTGAATGTTAAAACCAAACGGATCGCCATTGGGGGTGTAGGGTGTGGGGACACCACCAACTAAACGTTCTATATAAGCCAAAATAGTATCGCTGCTGTATATCCCCGTTGATACGATAAGCCCTGTAATAGGAGTGCTATCGGTAGCAAGAGATATCCAAACCGGATTTGCCATTTTGATTTTGAGGGTATCTCCGGTCAACGCCAGCCGATTGCTGGAGTTGTTGTCGATATCTGTCAGGGTTTTGTAGTCATAGTTGCCGCCAGTGGCAAGGGTGCAATCGGATAAGTATTGTGCTGTAGCGAGAGGTTCGGCGGTAACAAGGTGGGCGTAAAGGTTGTTGAAAGACAGACTGATATTCTGGCGAATAATCGCATCTGAGACCCAGTTAAAGACTTTTGATGCCATATTACGTTTGATCCTCTGGAATGATTTTTAAGGTGATTGTGGGTGCGTCTGGGGCTTCGTAGCTTGGGGCTTCTGCCCCTTGAGTTTCTAGACCCATTGCCGGGATTTCGCCTTCTGCTAGGGGGTAAGTGGGGGCTTCCGTTCCCTGAGCGACTAATCCCAAGGTCGGGACATCTCCCTCAGCAAGCGCATAAACTGGCGCTTCAGTCGGCGGTGAGACCAGCCCAATAACCGGGCTGCTGCCGTCGTCGAAGTAACCAATGTACGACTCGAACGGTGTAGCACTTTCCAATGGCGATTCGCCCCCATGCGCCCCCATCTCCAAGACCGCAACGAACAGAGAATTAGCAGATAAAGCATATTCGCGATAAGTAAATTCGGTCGTTAACGCCATCGAGCAAGTAAACGTCGAAGTTTCCTTGTACGGTGGCACGGCTGGGTCGTACAGGGTCGGGTCTAATGGGTCTGGAGGCGGTGGGTCTGGGGGGAATGTTACTGGCGGGTCTGGGGTTGGTTTGTAGCCCACAAGCCCCGACCAAATACCATCGGCGGCCATGATAAGTTGGCGGTCTGTGAAGGCGATTGACCAGCCATCTCCGAGGAATTTTTGAATTGCTCCAGTTTTGGGTTCGACCCAGTGAATGGCAGCCAGGGGGGAGACTTCAAATAGGTTGTTGGAGACAGGAAGAGTGAAGGATTGCCCTTTATATTTACCCCAAAGGATTGCGCCTTCAATTTGGGCTACCTTGTCCGCTTGTTCTTGGGAGGTACAGAGTCCGGTGGGAAGGTTAAACTCTCGCTCTCTTTCACGAAAGTTTGAGCCAGCTATGGGAGGGAGTCGAGATTCTCCGGTAATCGGTTTTTCGATAATTTCTGCGTCTGTGGGGAATCGCTCTGGGCTTGGAGGGTTGGCTTGTCCGGAGTTGGATCGCTTGGTGTTTTTGGTGGTTTGGACAAGGGAAAGCTTGAGGGACAAGGAAGCTGTAGAGGAAAAACCTGGGGCAGAATTTATCCCACTGAGAGGAATACCTTGTTCTATTTGCTCGATGGTTTCAGGAAAAGCTACGCCAAATGGTTGCTCTATTATCTCTTCAAAAAGATAGTCGGAGGGGCGAATCTCTCGCCAAGCCTGGGTTTGGCGTTGACTTAGTTCTAAATTAGAAGGCGATAGCCAATCTTCATTTGGGAAAATCGACCCTACCGCAGCTTCGGTTTCAGAGATAATAGTAACGGGGGCAGAATAGTCGTAATTAGTTGTGGTTCTCTGAGAAACGGAAAGAGTAAGAGGAGAATAAGGTTTTGACGGATTAGCTGCGGAATATTCTCTCAAGAATAATCCTTGAGCTTGTTTTATCTCTTGCTCAATCCGAAGCAACCTCCCCTCATCTATCCCGTTGCCAGCAGGTTGTTTTTCGTAAATTTTGGTGTCGGTTTCGATAGAAGCTAATCTTAAGCCACCGAAAGAGGATGTTGGGTCAATAGTGCTTGTTGGGAGATAGGTTTTTGTTTGAGTAACCAGTCTCCGTATCCCCCGCAAAACAGTTTCTTTGATGTGTGTCCGGCGAATAAGACCGCGCCGTACAACTTGACGGGCAGAAGTAGGGGTATCGTTTACCCAAGAAACAGTCGAGCCATAAGTTTCTTGAATTGCTTGATAGCTCTCCTTTGGGGGTTGAGATTCTAGTTTTGCTCCTGTGGCAATAATGCGAGAACAAGGCTTTTCTGCCCCTGATAATCGTTCGTATTTAACAGCATGACGTTCAACCCATCTTTCTCCCATTAGTGGAGGAGGAAAAAGGTTAACAGGTTTAACATAAATTTGCCCGTCTCGACCTTGATAAGCCAATTGGCTATTACACCAACAAAGTTGCCCAAACAGCCCAATATAGCTTTGGTTGCCCAGCTTAGAGACGGGGACGGATAATCTACCAGGGATAGTGCCAACAAAATCGGACAAACCCGCTTTTTCTAATAAAGCTATGACAACATCATCACACTCAGTCCCAATCCCCAAAGGGATATCAATGCCTTCCCCTGGGGGGGTTCTGTAGTCAAGCAATGTCAACTTACAACCCACTTGAATTGTTAGTTTGTCGATGCCATCATACTCAGCTTCCATGATGTAGCTAGTGCCAAGGATTGGAGCCAGTTGAAGAATCCCAGCACCGTCGGCAACGTAGAATTTAACCTCTTTCCCTCTTGCCCACCGAGAATTAAGGCGGTCATCAAGGGATTCCGACCAACCGATAACCCGCCGCAACTCCAAAGACCCGTCAATTTTGACTAAGCCAGATTGATCGTAATGGGCAAAACCTCCAGCCAAAGCAACCAAAGCTTGACTGCAATCAAGCCCATCGATGAGTAGTTGGTAGTTGCGGGTAGAAAGGTTAATCATTTTCCAAACGGGTTGGATTATTCCTCAGCGAGTTCGGCAAAAGCCCGTCTGAGGACTTGGGGCGTAGCTAATCCGTTACAATAGCGGCGGATAAGAATCTTTGCTTCTCGAACAGATAGCCCCGGCTCTGGTTCGTGTTCTGGGGCGTTGGCAATCATTTTTTCTATTGCTTTTGCTACAGTCATAATTGTTAGAACAAACGTACTAAACCCTATTAAACATCTTCTGAGGGCGAAACGGTATCCAGTTCGCGCCCAGCAATTTGAACCTTAAAAATCAGTTCAGATGGTTTCATGAAAAACTCGCTGAAGTCGCTGGAGAGTTCAAGCAAAATGTCGAATTGCGCCCAGTAGAAATCGAACCCCGTGGGGGCAGTGGGGTCGGAGATAATTGCCCCAATCTTGGCCCGGTCTCTAGGTTGTCGCCCCATAAAAGCAATGCGTTGGTCATAAAGGCGAATCGCTACAGCAGATTGCTGATTTTTGACCCGCCATTGTTGTTCGTCGTAAAGCGCCTTGAGGAGAAACAGTTTCTCTGAGGGCAAATTTAATTGCCACCCAAAAAGAAATTTGGTGGGGTGAAACGGGCCTTCCAGAATAGAAGCGCCGTAAAGGCTATTAAGAGCGGTGTTCTGCTGGTTAATATCTTCGATTCGGCGATAGCCAATCCCGTCTCCGTCGTCGGCTCCAAAGTCTTGCCAGTCTAGGGTCAGACTTAAACTACCGAGGCTAAAGATTTGCTGTGTTCCATAGGGAAAATTACTCATATATTTGCCGCCGCAGCCATTCCTCTCCCAATATCAGTAAGGGTTGTAGCACTAGAGCGACTAACATTGACTGTGGTTTGGCGAGAATTGGCCAAAACCCCAGATAGTTGCCTTACTTCGTCCCGTATCGCCCCAACTTCTTTGGCTAATGCCCCAAAATCCATACCCATTTTGGGAGGATCGAGGATGATTTCCCTTGGGCGAATTTTTCCAGCAAGATCGAGTGTCCGTTTCAGGTCTTTTTGTTGGCGGTTAGTGTATTCTGCTAATTCTTTACTCCCCGGTGGCATCCGAACTGTTTTGGTTCGTTGTGATGTTCCAGCCTCGGAAGATGTGTTGCTATCTTCTTTTTTTGGTTCTTTCTGTGATTTAGGGTTAGACTCTTCTTTTTTTGGTTCTTTTTGAGATTTTTCCTTCTCAGCCATTGCCGCCTCCTGTTTTTTCTTTAGTTCTTCCGCCTCAGCCTGGACTAACTCCAACGCCTGAGCTTGTTCGCGGAATAGTTCCTTGTTTTCCTCAGCAGCCAAAGCGGTTTGCTGTTGAAGCTTGAGAACTTCTCGCTGATTGTTGGCTAATTCTTCTTGAAGATTCGCCGACTCTTTTGTTGCTTCAACGTCTTTGAGGGCAAGCTCTAATCCTTGTTCTGCTACCTTGATTTGAGCTTGGGCGGCTTTAAGTTGTCTATCCCGTTCTTCTGGGTCGCGAATCGCTTTTGCGATCTCAAGCTGCAACTCAGCTTCGATTTTGTTCTGTTCGGCTTGGGCTTGAGCCGCTTGGGACTGGAGAATGGCTCGTTCGGCGGCGAGTTGATTGCGTTGGATGTCTAGCTCTAATGCTGCCAGTTGTTGGGCTTGTTCGGCTTTGAGTGCCTCCAGGCGCTGTTGAGCAAGATTATCCTCGATCTCCTGTTTTTGCTTGAGGAGATCAATTACGGTTTCCTGTCCGGAAAATCCCAATGCTTGGAGTTCTGTTTCGAGTTGCTTACGGACATTGGCATCTAGCTCTTGTTCGCTGGAGAGTTGCTGCTGTATCTGCATTGCCCGGTTTACCCGGTCAAGCTCAATTTGTCCAAGGGTTTGCTGCAAGCCTTGTTGAGCCGCAACTAAATCGGCTTTGGACTGCATTAGCTGTTGTTGGCGATTGAGGGAGTCCTCAATCATCTGGTTAGCCTTGACTTCCTTCTCAATCCCTAGGGTAACTTCTTGGGTTTTGCGCTGGTATTCGGCGATTTGGTCGCGAAGTCCGTCTTGGATTTTCTTCTGGAGAGCTTCCTCTTGTTGGATTTGATTCTGAATCGCCTGATTTTGCAGTTCAGCGAGTTTTAGCTTGGCTGCGGCTACCTCTTCGTCATTGTTACCCAAGGCGGCTAGTTGGGCAATTTTCTGCTGTTCTAGAGCGATTTCTTGCTGGATGCGATCGGCGGCAGATTTGAGGCGTTGTTCGTCGGCTTCCCGTTGGCTCATTGTGCCATTGAGAATGCCTTGGTTAATTGCCTTCTCTCGCTCGGTTTCAGCGAGTTTGATTGCCTGGGTTGCCTTCTTTAGTCGGTCGTCGAGTTCCTTGGCTTGGGCGGCGGCGAGCTTTTTAGCTGATTGAGCTTGAGTTGTTGCTATTTGGGCTTCAATCTGCTTGGCTTCATTTTTCAGTGCGTTGGCTTTGTCCCCTTTTCCCCGTCCCAAGGCTTCTTCTTGAGCAATAGCAGCCCGGACAGCTTCTAATCGAATGTTGAGTTGTTCTAATTTCGCCTCGGTTACTCGTTGTTCGCCTTCAACTTCGCTGATTTGCCCGGATTCTACCAAGGCTTCAGTTTCAGCAATTTGGGCATCTATAGCATCAACTCGTTTATCAACTTCGTTCTGCTTAATTTGGGTAATTGCTTCTTCGGCGGCAAGTTGTTCTTCGTAAGAAAGTTTGTTGTTATTGCGGATTTGGTTGAGTTCGGAAATGGCCTCTTCGGCGGTAATTTGTCCTAGTTCCCGTCGTTGATTGGTAAGTTCGATGAGTTCTTGAGCGGCTGCTTTTGCCTGAGTTAAATCGCCACCTGCCCCCTGTTCTAATGTCGTTTTAGCTTGCTGGGCTTTGGCTTCAAGTTGTTCGTAAGCACTGCCCAAATCTTCAAGGTCTTTGGCTGCCAGCTCAATGCCATCGGCGTTCGACTTAACTGCGTCTCCAGATTCTTCGAGAGCCGCAATCCACTTTTCGGTTTCGGCGATTTGGTTGGCGATATTTTGGCGGTTTTCTTCACCAATGGGCATAACTCCCATTAATTCGGCTTTGTGGGCTTTGAGCCGCTCGATCATTTCGTCGGCTGATTTCTTAGCTTCTTGTTCGGCAGCAACTTGTTTGTCCGTAAGCTCAATTCCCTGTTTCTCAGCTTCCTGCCTGGCGTTGGCAGCATCAACCAGTTCTTTTTGTTTCTGGATGGCTTCTTCGGCATTTTGGGCGGTGACATTGCCCCAAACTTCCGCCGCGTCGGTGCTGTCTTCATAAGCCCCGGTATACATTCCCAGCTTGTCCTGGGCAAACTGAATCAAGTTGACAATTTTTGCGATTCCCTCAGCCATTTTTGTGATGAAGGGAGCAATAACTTCAACGGCTCTGGCAATGCCTTCAGCCAGGCTGGCAATGCCAACCGTCATCACTTCGGCAAACTCACCGCCAGCAGGGACAAGGGCTTTGAGCGCGGGTAACAATGCTTCCCCAACTCGAATGGCGGCATTGCCAACCGCATCGGCTAAAGCGAGGAATTTGAGAACGGCATCACCGATGAACGCTTGGATTGCTTCTTGATTCTCATCCAAGAACACATATAACTGCTCTAAGGCGGAAACGATGGGTTCTAACAGGGGTTCGCCTGCTTGCCGTCCCACAACCTCGATAATGTCTTGGATGTTGCTGGTAATCCCGGAAATCGACCGAGCAGCCAGGGCGTTCCCTTCAACAAAAACGGTGAAGCGGTTGTTGAGTTGGTCTACCAATTCCCCCTGGGCTTTCCAGTCAGCTACCATCTGGTTTGTCAGCCCTAGGGATTTTGCCAGGACGGAATCACTGGTGATTTGCCCCTGGAGGATTGAGTTGATTTCTTGCCGGGCTTGGTCGAGGGGAATGCCCAAAGTCCCCAGAGTTGCCACAAAGCCCTTAGCTTGGTTTGTAGCGGCGGCTAAAGAGTCGGGGAACTCTTGAGATTGATTTGCCAGCGCCGCGCTGTTCTGGAGCAAAATTTGGAAGACTTCATTAACTTCTGAGGAAGTGACCCCAACTAAACTGCGAGTATCTTCTTCGAGTTGCTTGAGGGCATCGCGCAATGCCCCTTGAGTGGCGTTGATTTTCTCTAGGGGTTCGGTGACTTCCAATCCATCCTTGAAAATGCGGACGGATGAAGCGATATTGGCTTGAGAAGCGAGAAGCTGTTGGTTGAGTTGTTCGTTTGCACCAATGAGGAGGTCATACGCTGGCATGATTGCAGCTTTTAAGCCCTGAACCGCTCCCATCACTTGATTAAAGCCAAAAGCGAGGTTTACAACGCCGGATAATGCTTTCTGCCCAGCCCCGCCAATTGCGCCGATAGCTGCACCACCTCGTCCCCCGGCAGACTGAGCCGATTGTCCCACTTGGTTGAGACGTTGCTGCATTTGCTGGACTTGTTGGTTTACCTGCTGCGCTCCATTGGCAGCAAAAGTAATAGCAACTCTAAGACCTGCCATAATCAGCCTCCATCTCGGCTCGTGCCTTTTTCTGCCATTCCCGCTTCATGGCTTTCTGTTTGGCTTCGGGGTTTGCGTCGCGCATTTGGTTGGCCCTGGCTTGGAGGATATCTAGCAAGTTTTGAGCGGGTTCGGATTTGGCAAGTTCCAAGGCTTTCTCTAAGCTTTCGGTGTATCCCCAAAGGGCGGCGATGATTTCTTCATAGCTACTGCCTTCTTCCCCCGGCTTGGTGGCGCGTTTAGAAGCGGGGAAGTTGAGCCGCATCAACACTCCCTCAATAATTTCATCGCCATCGGGGTAGGGGAAAATCATCTGTGCCATTTCGTTGAGTCCGATCCAATGCGGACTGATTCCGCATAACTCTAGAATCTTGTGGCACTGGAACTGGAAATAGGAGTTAGTGTCGTAAATCTCGGCAATGGTGTTGGTTTCGTCGGCTTCTTTGAGGCAGTCATGCAGTTTGAGATATCTAGCTCGGAGTTCTTCTCGCTGGGTCAAAGGGCATTGGCGGATAGTTCGCCAATTCCCCTGGAGGTCTTGAAATTCACAGCAGTCAAACTCAAGCGTTTCAATCTTCATTCGTCATAGGTGATAGGAGGGCGAGGGCTAAAGCCTTGTTTTTGTAAAAACCCCTCAATATCGCGAATATGAGAGAGTTGTTCGCTATTGCGAAACTTCATTTCTCGAAGTTCCAACTCGATTTTTTGTTCGAGAGGCGAAACTTTAGACAAAATCTTGTCTTGTTGTCGATCCAAGGCTTCAAACATCCTGGACTCTAGCTTGGCAATGGCTGTATAAATGTTGGCTTCTGTCTTTGCCAATTTATACACCCCCATCAGGAGTGAGGCAACGACGGAGATGACACCCAGCAAAGCGCCAAGGGTAACTATAAATTCTTGGGTCATATTAGGTCGCAGTCGCAAGGTTGTACAAACGGTGAGGAGTGCGAGAGCCAGCCGGGACATTCGCTTCAAATTGAATCTCAAACTTTGGCACATCATCTGTAACCAAACTGGGGATAGAGCTTCTGGTGAGGTTGGGGAGATAGATGCGGATGCGGTTGGGAAATTCGGGGCCATAGCCATCGCCGAGGAAAGCCAGCTTCCCAAAACTGTCGGCGCTAATCTCGTGGCCAATGGACTCGATCGTGGCATAGGTTTTGTTGACGATGTATTGAACAGGAGCGCCAGCGTCTGAAGCATTAAAGGTTAACTTAGTATCTGCGCCACTAGCCACAAATTCCCCAGTGTTAGGGGTTGTCGTGCCTTTGAATCGGGGGCCGGCTTCACCCCAACTCCCTCGAACTGGGACATAGACCTGGACGCTATTGGCTGTCTCTGTTGTGATATCTGCATCTGTGATTTCATAAGGAGAGGTGGCAGGCACAGTTCCTTTCTTAATAACAGGAAGGGTCACGTTGCTGCTAACTTGGGGAATTTCGTCGTAGCCGAACCCCAGGTGAAACCAGTCGAGGTATTCAAAGCTGAGAGTTAGGGTGTATTCTTCTTCTCCAGTGGCTGAAGCGACGGTTTTGCGTTTGCCGTCAATCCAAGCTTTCGCCTTTTTGGTCTCAGCATTACCTTCGTAGTTGAAGTCAACGAACTGACCGGGGAAGAAGATGTTTTCGCCTAAGATGCTGTTGGCATCTAGGTCTTGGGTTAATACGAATAGTTGTCCAACGCCACTAAGCATAATGAATCACCAAGGTTTTTTTGTATAAATCAGGTCAATGGCAAAGGTCATGTTGTAAGTCCAAATGCCATCGCGTAAGTCTACGAAGTCGGCTTGGGTTTCGTAGAGGGGTCGGAGGGTGTCAGGGGGACGAAATCCGGTTAGGAGGTCGCGAATCTTATCCATGACTGGGTAAGCGCCAGCGTGAGACCGGAGATTCTTGATTTGGAGAACCACATCCCACTCAACCCGCCGAGACTGAACGATAGAAACACCGTTGTTGTGATGGGCTGGGGGCTGGAGGCTTTCGCGCTTGAACCCGACCAACACCTGTCCATAAGCAATCGGCCGCCCCAATTCTTCTGGGTTTTCGGGAAACCCCACAATTCGCAACCCTAATTTGGTTAGGGGTTCGAGTTGTTCTAACAAGCTTTGCTCAATTGTTGCCAACATAGTTGTCTAACACGCTGCTAGAGAACACGCGGTCGGCGGCAAAGTAGTCGGTTGTCCCCTGGGGTTGAGTCGCGGTTGAGTTTTCGTCTAGCCCCAAGGAAGCGTCACCTTTGGCCACCAGCTTGAGCCATGCCACTGCGTCCTCATAGCGCATCCGTACATCGTCCCGAACGCGATAGCTGTCCAAGTGATACCGGGCAATGTCAGCGACTTTGTTTTTGAGTACCAATGGCACGGAAGCCAAAGGGATGTCGTAGCGCACAGAGATGTAGCTATCGACTTCTTGACTGGCGTATTCCAGGGCGGCTTGCAGCCGGATGGTGTCGATGCCGCTATTGCTAGGATTGTCCAAGTTGGTCAGTTCGACAATCTCTCGTTCGCCGAATAAGTCAACCATGTCTTGGGGGGTAGCGTAGCTCATTTCGCTTTCGGTTCAGAGGGTTTAGTCGGCTCAACGGCTTCAACAACGTGCAGAACCGTCAGAGTTTTAGCTTCGTCGTCGGTTAGCTCGACGGTGCTATCTGGGAGATATTCTTTATCGTTGTGAATTAAGCGACTGAGAACTTTGTATTTCATAGGTTTACGCCACTACGTTTTGGAAGAAATAGCCGCAGAGTTGCGAAATCACCATTTCCTTGCAGCTTTCACCAGCGCGGATACGAACCCCGCCTTTTAGCCCCATATCTGGCTCAGAGATTGTGCCAGCCATCGGAGTGCCGAAACGGGCGGTCATCATAAAGGTGGGCATCATTGACCCGGTGAGTTGCGCCAGGGGGGAACGGTGAATCAAGGCACAGTGTTTGCCCCAAAGCCGAGTAAAGCTGGCGGTTTGTCCGGGCTTAGCAACGTTCTGGAAGCTACGACCAACTAAGATTTCGTCAAGCTCGAATAGTTCGGCGACGGCAGCGCGGCCAACTAGCCCTTGATTTGCTCCCGTCGCGACGCAAGCTTCAACGATTTTGGGGTTTCGACGCAAGCCCGTCCAGGCGGCTTGTCCCAACACCATGATGTTGGGGCGCATTAATGCCACATCCAGAGCATCAGAGATGGCGGTGATAGGGTCGGAGGTTGCGTCACTCCATTGGCTTGTACCGCTCAGGGTGGTACGTTGAGCCGCCAGGTAAGTATTGAGGTCAAAGGTTTTATCGGCAACTCGCTTTTCTCTATCTAGCCGTACCAGTTCCATTACGCCTTCTGTCGCATGACCAAGGGGGTTCTGGTTGGCATCGGCGTTGTCAATGTCCTTTTGGGGGACGGGGGAATCTAGCCCGTAGTCTACGGTTGAGTCCTGCTCGCGAGTGCTGGAGAAGGTGACTTGGTTGGGGGCGCTCATGCGGCCAACTTTGGTGTCGGGGATGGTGTACATCTCCTCTAGAGTGTACTTGTCCCACTCGAAGATTTCTTTGCCCACGCTTCGAATGGGGGCAATGGAGTCGGCGATGTAGTCGGAGGGGGCATTGCGGTAGGCAATAGCAATGCCCGTCAACTCCGGGTCAATAGTATAGGGTGATTTAGCCATATCAGATTATGCCGGGGGATAAACAAACTGAGCCGAGATCGCCGGATACGCCTGCGACTTCTGCCATGCCGATGATACGGTTGGAAGCCGTCGTCGTGGCAATAGCCGCGCCATTGGCATCGGTGGTGAGCAAGTCGCCAGCCGCAACGATACCGCCGAAGTAAACCGGGGCAATGCCAGAGCGAATCACGTCGCAGCGTTCGTCTGCGTCGGCAGGAACTTCAGTGGTCACACCAATCAGCTTGTCTGTGGCGGCAGCACCAAGTATTACATGGTCATCGTCAGTGCCGAACTTAACAATCCGGTGCTTGCCGATCGCGGCTTCGGCGATGTAGTTTTTAATTAGTCCGGGGGTACGATTACTCATGCTTTACCCCCTCGGATGATGGCACTAACCGCTTCGGTGTAGGAGACGGTACGCCCCTTGGCGGCTTCGGTGTTGACGTACTCGGTGGCCGCTGCGGCGAGGGCTTCCGGGTCGGAACTGGGGAGCTTGCCCCCTGCTACTTCGCCATAGGTGATCTGTTTGGGGAGATTCTTCTGGAGAAATTCCTTAAAGAAGTCCAGGGGGGTTTGTTTGGGGTCATCTTCGCCAAATTGGATAATGTCTTCTTCGGGGAGGCAGGTCATAAACGAGACCAGCCCATCTTTGTAAGCCGGGGGAAGGCGGCCATCATTGCAGAAGGGTTCAAGGAACTGGGCAAATTCAGTTTTCTTGAGGGTGGCTTCGCGCAAGGCAATTTCGGCTTCTCGGCGTTTTAGTTCCGCTTCTCGCTTTTCAAATTCCTTTTCCATAGGGTTTTGGGGTTCGGTGAAGTCCAGCGTTATGATTTCTTCGTTTTCAGCAAAGGCAATGGGCTGTAGACCCTTGACTGCTGGCGGCATTGCTCCCAAGAATCCAATATGGCGCAGATAAAAAGTGCCGGGGACGGGGTTGGCGATGCTGCGAGGGGTATAAAAGCTGGCTGAGATTTTCTTGTATCGCCCCTGAGCAACCAATTCAGCAAAATTTGAGTCCACCTGCTGTGGCGTAGCAAATAAAGATGACCCCTGACTCCGGATGCGCTGCACCCAACCATAGGCGGGAGCGTTGAGATCGGGGTGGCCGATTACAAGGGGCGCTTCGTGGAGTTCGGGGTCGTAGGCTTGGGCTGAGGCTGCCAGGTCACTTTCGCTAAAGGCGATTTTTGTGCCGTGCATATCTGTCCGTTTGCCACTGCGGAAAAACTCAAATTCTTGCATGAATTTGGAGAGGGGGCTAAGACTGCCTTTATCTTTGCAAGTGGCTGAAGTGATTGCCTAGTCTGCCTCTTGTCCGGTTTCTCTGGCTATTTTTTCTCGAATTGCTTCTCTGAGCCATTCCGATCTGTTGGGTAAGTTTCGCACATATTCATCTAAGTCTGGGGGCAGTCCCACTGAGATGGGACTTGTTCTCCCGTGTCTTAGTCCTATTCCTTTGCCTTTGAATTGTGTGTCTTGTTGGGTGCGTTTCATTTTAGACATCAATATACATTACATATATAGTAGCAAACCGTTTGCAAATGGATATAAGCAAACTTGCATCAACCGGAACACCCTCATAAGTTTCTCAAAACCAAACCCCCTTGACTACCGTTTGCAAACGGAGTTATATTAAGTACATAAGGCAAGGGCAGCACCCCAACACCGCCGCCCCCTTCCACTTCAACCCTTTTTTCTGAGGTTTTCTCCCATGTCCCACTCCACTTCTCTCGTT
Source organism: Jaaginema sp. PMC 1080.18 (assembly GCA_035968055.1). Taxonomy (GTDB): domain Bacteria; phylum Cyanobacteriota; class Cyanobacteriia; order Cyanobacteriales; family Spirulinaceae; genus Jaaginema. The sequence continues at coordinate 31,719 of JAWQFT010000045.1, forward strand.
CCCATGACCCCCGGCATTACGCCGATGACCCCCTTGCTGCTCTCCAAGTATCAGTTCGATACCAGCAAGCTCGAAGCGACTCGCGACGATTACGATCTCGCCCTCCTCACCGAATTGGCTGAAGCCATCCTCGCTGAAGGCAATCTCGCCCGTCCCATTATCGTCCGCCACTCTCACATCGACCCCAACGTTGGCAGTATGTTCGAGATTTTGCAAGGCGAAGCGATGTACCACGCTGCCATCCTCGCTACCGAAATCAACCCCCGTTGGGAACTCATCAACGTCCTGGTCGTTGAAGCCCCCTCCACCCAAAGCGATATCCTCCGCCGCCTCAACCGCAAACGCCGCAACAACCGCTAGACCGACTGACCTGGGTAGGTCGCTAAACTGCCCACTCGCTACACACCTACATATCTCTACAACACCATGATTAACCACGAAAACGACCCTACCAACCCCAACGATCTTGATTTTCTCGATGATGATTTCGACTGGGATGCCGAACCTACCGATACTGAGCCTGAGTTCCTCGACGACGATTTTGACTGGGAAAGCATCGATGAGGAGTCTGCTAAGGAAGCGACCCAACGGATGAAAGCCGAATTACGTCAAGCTCAAATCGCAGCCGCTCTCAGCAAAGGCTGCACCGAAGAAGAAGCCGAACGTTTGATCTCCGCAATCGAGCAAGCCACTGAAACCCGCAAGCTTGCCAACCTTCGTAACGACATCCCCGCTTGGGAAAAAGCCTGTGAGGATTGGACGAAAGCGCAACGTGCATACATCGATCGCGTCGATCGCCGCTAATCTGACTGACCTGGGTAGGTCACTAAACTGCCCTTATATTTACCGTTTGCAAATGGATATAAGCAAACTTACGTCAAACAGGATAGCCCTATAAGTTTCTCAAAACTCAACCCCCTTGACTACCGTTTGCAAACGGAGTTATATTAAGTACATAAGGCAAGGGCAGCACCCCTCCACCGCCGCCCCCTTCCACTTCAACCCTTTCTTATGAGGTTTTCTCCCATGTCCCATACTTCTTCTTCCTTCTCCTCTCGTCGCCGTCGCCGTCGTCATTCGGCTTCTTCCGCTCCTTCCCCCTCTCGCCGTCGTCGTAGCCGTCGTCCTGCTGCTGCCCCTCAGTGGGATGCTCAAGACGAACGCAACCTCGCTCGTCTTGAGGAGTTGGCGGCGGAAATCCGAGCCATCAAGGCCAAGTACGAATAGTCTCTCCCCGACCTGGGTAGGTCGCTAAACTGCCCACTCGCTTCAAACCAAATCGATACATCTCTGCAAAACGATGAAACTTACTGATATTCAATACCTCGCTCGCCACGCTTACCGTTATCGCAACAATAACAACACTGACTCTCTTTCTCGGATTGCTTCTTGCTTCAACGAGTCTGAAACAGAAGCTCTCGATCGCATTAAAAAGTTTGAATCGTCTGAGATTGGTCAAATTGCCATTTCACTTCAAGCTCGTTACGAATCTGGCGAAGATGTTGTTGACGAAACAATGTACTTTTACCTTCAACTGATTTAACCCGCTTGACCTGGGCAGGTCGTGAAACTGCCCAATCTCTACAAACCAAATCGATACATCTTTGCAAAACCATGACACCTCAAACCATTCTCGACATCATCCTTCTGGCAATCCTCGTTACCTTCTTCGCCGGAATGACCTACGACTTCTTTTACGGTCTCCTTCGTCTCTGGCAAAAGTGCCAAGCCCAACAACCCACCGCCGCACCTCAAACTCAACAACCCCAACCGAAGCCCCAAGCCAAACCTCAACCCGTCAAATTCTCCGACTACGCCGCCGCTTTCGCCACTGAACCCGACCCCGAAGTTGAACCCGAGCCGCAACCCCAAAACCCAAACCGTTTGGAAATTGAAATTCCCGACCCCTGGACGCTTCCCCTATCCAAAGAAACCGCCAAGCCCTTCACCTTCCGTCGTCCTACCACCCCTCTCACCGTCCCAGCCCTCCTCGCACTACCTCCCGCCAAAACCGCCCTCCAACCCAACTACAGCAAAATGACCATCCGCCAACTCAAAGCTGAGGTCAGCGCCTGGAACAAAGCCAACCCCAAACGCAAAATCAAAGGAGTTCGCAACCTCAAAAAACAACAACTCATCAACGCCTTGCGACAAGTGACAGACTAGCCACAAATCCAGCAAATCCGCTACAGATGGGGGTATCTACCCCCATTTCTCATGCTACTTTCCTGCATTCTCTCTTTTTCCATCTGGGTTCATCCTCCTTATCCAGCAATTCCCTGCTGTTCCTGTTGCGACCCCAACGGGAAAAACTGTTCCTGCTGTCTTTGCAACTAAATGGCGATCGGATTCAACAACAACAGTAAGCCCCAAGCCCCGGTTATGCGCGAAATCGCCACAACCGAAGATGGACGCGACATCACCAGGGGCTACATCAAAGGACTCCTCCCTTCCCAAGACAAACTCCTTTGGCGACTGGGAGCAAACTACGAAATCTACAAAGACCTCCTCACCGACGATCAGGTGTCAGCTTGCTTTCAGCAGCGACGACTTGCAGTTGTCTCCAGTGAATGGGATATAGAACCCGCCAGCACATCCCGCAAAGACAAGAAAGCCGCCGACTTCCTCAAAGAAGTCCTCAACCATATTAAATGGGACAACTGCACCGATAAGAAACTCTACGGCGTTTTCTACGGTTACTCCTTTGCTGAAGCCATCTATGGCAAAGATGGCAAGCAAATCTATCTCGATGAAATCAAAGTCCGCGACAGACGACGCTTCCGGTTCTGGGAAGATGGATCGCCCCGCCTCATCACCACTCGCAAGCCCTTGGGCGAAGAATTGCCAGACCGTAAATTCTGGTATTTCTGCACTGGGGCTGACAACGATGACACCCCCGAAGGTCTGGGATTAGCCCACTACCTCTACTGGCCAGTCTTCTTCAAGCGCAACGGCATGAAGTTCTGGTCAATCTTCCTGGAGAAATTCGGCAACCCCACCACCCGAATTACCTATCCCCCCAACGCTTCCACAGAAGAAAAAAAGAAGCTCAAGGAAGCCGCTCAAGCAATTTCCCATGATACGGGGATACTGCTACCAGAAGGCTTCTTAATCGACTTCCTAGAGGCATCCAGGGGCGGCACAGCAGATTATTCCTCCTTCCACGAACTCTGCAACAAAGCCATCACCAAAGTCATCTTGTCCCAGACGATGACGACTGACGACGGCGCAAGCTACAGCCAAAGCAAAACCCACTTCGCCGTTCGCCAGGATGTCGTCAAGTCTGATGCCGATTTAGTCTGCGACAGCTTCAACAAAGGCCCCGCCACATGGTTAACCGAGTGGAACTTCCCCGGCGCAGCACCCCCTCGCGTTTGGCGCAAACTCGAAGAAGACGAAGACCTCAACAGCCGCGTCAATCGAGATAAAACCCTATTTGACATGGGTTGGCGACTCACCCAAGACAAGCTTGAAGAAATCTACGGCGAGGGTTACGAAGACACCAAAGCCCAGGAAGAAGCCGCCGCAGAACAAAGCAGTGGCGATCCTTTCGGCGATATCTTTGGCAATCAACAAGCCGCCCCAGGACAGCCCC
>JAWQFT010000046.1:0-35232 GCA_035968055.1 Jaaginema sp. PMC 1080.18
TTTAGCCGCCTAACCCACCCTACGGTAAAGCCTCATTTTAGCTGTGTCACGGCAGTAGCACTACGATATCCGGTGCGATACGCCGTCTATGCTATTAACCTGCCCTTGGACTGAAATTCGAGGTTTTCAAATTTATAAAGAGGCGAATATGTGATATTTCAATTGCTATTTAATTCTCAATGATTCTAAATATAAAAAATCAATTTTTATGACTTTTAAATTCGTAATTATATTCAATATAAAAATCAGAATTTAAACAGCTTATTACTAATTCTTAATAAATTAATAACCCAAGACAGAACCTCGGCATTTTATACTCCCAAAGGATTCTGAAGCAAGGAAAGAAGGGATATGGTTAAGTCTTGGTTGGGTTTTGTCGGTTGTACTTCGGTGTTGTGGGGCAGTTTGCTACTGAGTGGTAAAACGACTGTAGCCCAACCCATGCCAAGTTTTTCTCCCCTTCATCGCTACGTTGTTGAGGGGTCAGCCGCCGAAATTGTCGCAGCCACCAGCGACGGTAATATTATCGCTTATACGAATAAAGATGAGCAAGATGTCGGCATCATCGATATTCGCAATCCCCAAAGTCCTGAAAAGCTTGCCGTAGTTAGCGTTGCGGATTTAGGAGAACCCACTGCGATCGCGATCAAATTTTAGCAGAAATTCCCCTCCCCGACCCAGAAGCCTCCCAAATCACTCGTTTTTCTGGGGTAAAATTTCACTACCCCCCGATTGCCGATTGCCGATTGCCCACTGCCCCTTAGTCGCTAATAAGAAAGGGATAGGGGTTGGGGTGAGGGCAACCCTAACTATTCTGCTGACTGCTATATCTATCTTTAGGTCGAAGTACGAGAAAGCAAATTGGTTTATATTACTGAATAGTAATACCATTATAAAAACTTTGTTGTATGCCAGCTTCTAAATATAAAAAACCACTAACCCAAATTCTTCGTCAGCTAACGAAACAAGCATTCTTACTCTTAAGCAGTGTTATTTTATCTTGGGGCGTTTTAGGGATAACAGAAACCCAATTTAGTCGCGCTCAAGTTATGGCTGCGCCTCAATCTAGAATCCTCATTGCTTACGAAAAAGATTGGCAAAAAGATTTAGAACGTAAAGACAAAACCGTAGAAAAATATGGTAAATCTGTCGAGAAATATGTCGAACAAGCTCAACAATATAATGCTGCCAATCCCGATAGCAAAATTGACCAATCGGCAATTGTGGGTCGAGAAGTAAAATCCCCTAGAGAAGGTCGTCAACGCAACCATCAAGGCTTTTTCAAGAAGCTGTTTTCATCCCAAAGTGGCAAATCCTAAAAATTCGAGTTAAGAGAGTAACATTATAGTTAGTGGTTTTCGCGATCGCGCTGCATTACTCCTTACTTGAAATTCAAAGCTTTGGAAACCTTATCATCTCATCTCCCTCGAACCAGTAATAGCAAAAAGGGAAAGAGAAGATACGAGCTATACAATACCCAGGAATAAATCTTGATTCGCTACAATTTGTTCTTGGGTACTGCCTTATCTTGATTTATGAATCTGCCGATTATTTATCATCCAGATTATGTTACACCCCTTCCCGATAAGCATCGCTTTCCGATGCCAAAATTTAAGCTTCTCCACGACTTACTCATCACAGATGGAGTAATTCAACCCCAACAAGTCAAACAGCCCCAGAAGCCTCCTAAAGCCTGGTTAGAGTTAGTGCATACTTCCGAATATGTGCAAGCTTATTGTCAGGGAACTCTGGATACAAAAGCGCAACGACGCATTGGTTTACCCTGGAGTCCTGCTTTAGTAACGCGGACTTGTACGGCTGTGGGGGGTATGATTATGGCAGCGAAGTTAGCCTTAGAGGTGGGAATGGCTTGTAATACAGCCGGGGGAACGCATCACGCTTTTCCTGACTACGGTTCGGGTTTTTGTATTTTCAACGATCTCGCGATCGCGTCTCGGCTTTTACTTCACCTCAATTTAGTACAAAAAATCTTGATTGTCGATCTTGATGTGCATCAAGGAGACGGAACGGCTTTTATTTTCCAAGACGAACCCCGCGTCTTTACTTTTTCGATGCACTGTGAAGCCAATTTTCCTAGCAAAAAACAACGCAGCGATCTCGATATTCCTTTACCCCAAGGCTTAGACGACGATGGCTATTTGCAGATTTTGGCAAAACACTTACCCGAATTATTCGATCGCGTTCAACCGGATTTGGTGCTGTATGATGCGGGTGTGGATACCCATAGAAGCGATCGCCTGGGTAAACTAGCAATGAGCGACTATGGCTTATATCGTCGCGAAAAAATGGTATTAAGTAGTTGTGCTGCGGCAGGTTATCCGGTGGCTTGTGCCATTGGAGGGGGCTATGGTGAGGATATGCAAGCTTTAGTATACCGCCATTCTTTATTACATCGTGCCGCGAGCGGAGTGTTTCAACAATATAAGTTGTAAAACGGTTGATTCCGGGTTAATTGTTATCCTGCACTCTCTCTCAATCCCAACTTGATACTACTTTTAAGTTTACGCGATCGCTCACACATCGATAAAATGCCTAAAAAAGAAGGAGAAGAACTAACTTCTCCTCCTGAGTTGCGATCGCGTTTGTTATTTTTCTGGGCTTGGGCTTTAAGCTGTTTTCGCAGTAGTTTTTCGCGTTTTTTGAGTTGTCTTTGTCGGGCTGCACCACCGCGGCCTTTGTCGTTGCGGCCTTGACGACGAGGCGATTCCCAACGTTTAAGTTGTTGTGCCATAATATTCTAATTTTACTTGTCTTACACAACTGTAACACAAATTGTATTATCTATGACTTCCCCTCGATTAATTTTACTTGTAGCGACCCTGAGTGCGGGGTTAGCCGTAGCAGCCGGAGCATTTGCCAGTCATGCTTTGCGCGGCCAGATTAGCGATCGCGCCCTCGAAATCTTCCAAACAGGGGCGACCTACCAAATATATCATGCCCTAGCTTTGCTTTTTATTGCCTTGTGGTTGAGTCGCACGGAAACGGCCACAAACTGGATAATTGCAGCAACTTGGGCTTTCATTGCAGGTATCGTACTATTTTCCGGCAGCTTGTACGCTCTCAGTTTAACAGGAATCAAAAATCTCGGAATTATAACGCCATTGGGGGGTGTCGCATTTCTAGGGGGATGGTTAAGTTTGGCGATCGCCGCTTGGTATAGCAACTCAGGGTTAGAATAGAATTGTAACCGTTTTGACGGCTCTCCCATCTGCGGGAAACACCCCATATTTTAGAGCCGCAGAAAATAACAGTGTTTCCGTGCTTCTACCGTTTTGCGATCGCTGGAATTAAACGATAATCAGCGATATCGGCTATCTTACCTCAATCACGGCCAGCTTGCTGTTATGCCTTCAGAAAAACACCAAACTTCTGCTTTGAATTCTGAAAATAGTTTAGAAAAATTATTTCATCGTATTACCGGTCGGATTCGTAGTTCTCTAGAACTTAACCAAATCCTCTCAGCTACTGTAGCTGAAGTTAGCGATTATCTCCAAACCGATCGCATCAAAATTTATCGTTTTGATACGGATGGTAGTGGTGAAGTCGTCGCCGAATACTTGCGGGGTTCTCGCTTACCCTCATTGCTCGGATTGCACTTTCCCGCCGACGATATCCCCGAAACCGCCCGCGAGTTATTTGCCAAATTGGGAGTGCGATCGATTGTAGATGTCGAAGCAGCGACCATCAGCATGAGTTTAGGGGAATCTCAGGTCAAAGACTGGAACGCAGCCACAGAAATTTTAGATCGGGAACTGGATTTTTGTCACCAAGAATACCTAACGGCGATGGGGGTCAAATCGTCCATTGTCATTCCGATTAAGCTAACCGAAGCCCTCACCCCCGAACCCCAAGTAACGCCAGAGGACAGCAACCATCCCGCGCCACTGTGGGGTTTACTGATTTCCCATCACGCCACAACTCGGTCAGTGTCTGCGGCAGAACTGAGAATGTTGCAGTGGGTGAGCGACCAAGTTGCGATCGCCATTAGCCAATCCCAACTGCTCCAACAAGCCAATCGCGATCGCCAACACCAAGCCACCGTCAACCATATCGCCACCTTACTGCACTCCCTACAAACCATTAAACTCCAACACGCCCTCATCGAAACCGTCAGCGCCTTAAACGGTTCTGGCGGTCGTTTGTATCTCCAACCCCAAAGCCACCATCGCGACGCTGACCTCTACACCTGCGGTACTGGGGAAGCCCTGAAAACCCCTCACAAAAAATATCGCTACCTCGAAGAACATCCCGCTTGGTTTGGTCTCTTTCCCCTAGAAGTCCCAGAAGGAGAAGATTGCCCCGTTATCAGCACCCAAAAACTGCTGCAAGACCCCCGCTTTAGCCCTTTACTGCCAAGCTTTGAAAATAGCCCCATTCGCGGCGCAATCATTGTACCCTTATACTCGCGATCGCAATTCCTCGGCAGTTTAACCATCTTTCGCGACGAAACCTCCACCGAAACCCTCTGGGCAGGCTACCACAACCCCGATCGCAAACAACAATTTCCGCGCCAATCCTTTGAAATGTGGCGACAATGCCACCAAAATAAATCTTTACCCTGGCAACCTTCAGACCTCCAACTCGGTCACACCCTCGCTCAACAATTCGCCGCCGCCATCTATCAACACCGCTTGTATCAACAAGTACGCGACCTCAACAGCAGCCTCGAATCCCAAGTCACAGACCGCACCGCTCAACTGCAAAAATCCCTCGACTTTGCTCAAGTGCTGCGCCAAGTCAGCGAACAGATTCGCAGCAGTTTAGACCTGACCACAACCCTGCAAACTATTGCCAGCGAAGCCCTCAACCTCCTAAATAGCGATCGCGTCTTTATTTACCGCTTCGATCGCAACTGGCTCGGTCAAGTCGTAGTCGAAGAAATCCAAGAATGTTGTGCGTCCTGCCGACAATCGCAGCTTTGCCTCGACTTCCCCGAAACCGAAATCAAGCAATACCAAACTGGCAAAGTTCGTACTATCAACAATGTTGCCCTCGAACCCTTAGACAATCAACACAGACAAGTTTTACAAACCCTCCAAGTTCAAGCCAGCTTAATCGTCCCCATAGGGTTAGGACATCAACTCTGGGGCTTGCTCGGTGTCCATGAATGTCGCGCTCCCCGAAAATGGCTCGACTCAGAAATCAGCTTAATCCAGCACCTCGCCGAACAAGCCGTTATTGCCATCACCCAAGCCGAACTCTACGAACACAGTAACGAAGTTGCCCTTGTTGCCACCGAACGCGCTTACGAACTCGAAAGAGCCGCCGAACAGCAAAGAAGCTTATTCCGCGTGATCGGCAAAATTCGTCAATCCTTAGATGTCGAGACCATTTTTGAAACGGCTGTTACTGAAGTGCGCCGTTTGCTCAATAGCGATCGCGTCGGTATTTTTCGCTTAGATGCCGACTCCAACTATACCGATGGTATCTTTGTTGCCGAAGCCGTCAAAGAACAATTCCCCTCAGCGATATCGGCTAAAGTGCGCGATCGCTGCTTCGGAGAAGACTACGCCCAAGATTACCGCCACGGACGCATCCAAGCCATTGCTGATATCTACGCAGCCAACTTGAGCGATTGTCATATCGAAATCCTCGAACGCTTTGGTATTCGTGCCAATCTCGTCATTCCCGTTATGCGGGGCGATCGCCTCTGGGGATTACTCTGCATTCATCAATGCCAAAAACCCCGCTCTTGGACAGACTCAGAAATCGAATTTGTCAAACAAATCGCCGTCCACCTCGGTATTGCCCTGCAACAAAGCTCCCTACTTCGCCAAACCCAAGAACAAGCCGCCGACCTCACTCACACCCTGCACCAACTCCAAAAAGCCCAAACCCAACTCATCCAAACCGAAAAAATGTCCAGTTTGGGGCATCTCGTCGCTGGCATTGCCCACGAAATCAACAACCCCGTCAACTTCATCTACGGCAACCTCAGTCACCTCAGCGACTACACCCAAGACTTACTCGACTTACTCGCAGAATACCAAACTGCCTATCCCAACCCCAAAGCCGCAGTCAGCAACCTCAGCGAAGCAATCGACTTGGAATTTTTAAAAGAAGACTTACCCCGTTTGCTCTCGTCTTTACAAGTCGGTTCAGAGCGAATTCGTCACTTAGTGCTTTCCCTACGGAACTTCTCTCACCACGACCAAGCCGAACGCAAAGCCGTGGACATTCACACCGGGATTGACAACACCCTGTTAATTTTGCAGCATCGTCTCAAGAAAAATCAACAAGGTCTGCCCATCAAGATTCAGAAAAACTACGGCGACTTACCCCCCATCGATTGCTATGCCGGACAACTCAACCAAGTCTTTATGAACATTATTAGTAACGCCATTGATGCCCTCGATGACCACAGCGCACCGCAGATTACCATCACTACCCAAATTGCTCAAAAAGAGCGTCATCCTTGCCCCCATGCCATCATCAAAATTAGCGATAATGGCATGGGAATGTCTGCATCTGTGAAAAAATCGATCTTCGATCCCTTTTTTACCACCAAGCCTATTGGTAAAGGCACGGGATTGGGGTTAGCGATTAGTTACCAAATTATTGTCGATCGCCACGGTGGTTTTTTGCGGTGTGAATCTCAACCCCTGGAAGGCACGACGTTTATGATTGAGATTCCCACTTATTAAGGAAAAAGCCAGGCTGATGTGCTATAGCAGTATGTTTTTGAGTGAGGACATAAGAGTTGCCATCAGCCCTCACCCCGAACTCACGTTAGGTAAGCATTTGTAAGTTATGTATAAGCAGTAGCCCACGGGAGAAGGGCTTCTAAATTCCAAGTGAAATGAATTGTACCGACGCTTTGTCGTACTGCTATACCCATTACCAACCGTTTTCGGCTTGAGCTAAAACGTAAGTAGCGACATCTTCCATATCCGTCGCACTCAGTCGGCCGCGGAAAGCAGGCATAGCATTTTTACCGTTGGTGACTTGGGTAACGATCGCCTCTAGGGAATTCATGCCGTATTTTTCTAATGCGTCTTTCTGTAAAGTTTTCGCGGGTACAACGGCGTTTTTGCCTTTCAGGTGACAAGAGGCACAATTGGTGGCAAAAACTTGTTTGCCGTGGGCGGCATCTCCTGCCCAAGCGGGTGCAACAAAACTGATGCTAACAAAGATTGACGCGATCGCGCCCCAAAAAATTCGCTTTAACATAGTATTCTCCCTCAAGTAATCAAAAGCAAGTAAATTCTGACTTTTCATTATTTGAGGGAGAATGTAAAACTGTCAAAAGACAGTCTGTCAAAGTTTAAGAATGGTTAAACGTTAGAAGTAACTCAATTTACTTAACAATGAGTTTACCATTCATACCTGCGCCACGGTGAGGCTGACAATAGTATTGATACGCTCCCGAAGGTGCATCACCAGGGATGGTTACAGAAACCGATTGACCCGGAGAAAATAGTAAGGGTTCGTTGGATAAGGACTTAGCTAAAGCTGTATCGTTACCGGGAACTTTATCAAAAACAACGTTGTGAGGAGGAACTTTGTTGATTACAAATTTTACAGTGTCTCCAGGATTCACTTCTAACTTGTCGGGAACGAATTGCAACATACCATTGTCAGCTCCCATTTTGACCTCGAATGTTTCGGCTAAAGCCGGGGTTGCCGAGAAGGCGAAAGTCGCGATCGCCATCAAAGCTACCGACAACAGTAAACCTGCTTTTTGCAAAGTCGTTTTCAAGTTCATCATTAAATATAAACTCCGAGAATGTCTTGATTTCAAATACTCCATCTCAAATCTTACAGCAGATCGGCAATAAGTTCGACAGGCTGTCAAAGTTTAGTGGGAAATTTCAGTTGTATTCTGGTAGAAACACAACCTGCGATCGTTATTGAAAAGGATTATGTCTTTATTTCCCCCCCGTCGCCCCCAAAACTTGTCTTTGGGACCGTTGGAAACCGAAATCCTCGAAATTTTGTGGCAACACGGCTCGGCTACTGTCAAAGAGATTCACGAGCAAATTCTCCAAGACCCAGACCGCGAACTCGCCTATACTTCAGTCACCACTATTTTGAATCGCTTGGCTAAAAAAGGCTGGGTCACTTGCAACAAGCAAAAACGAGCTTTTTGTTGGCAGCCTGCGATTTCGGCTCAAGAAGCCCAAGTCATCAAAGCCCAAGAACGACTCAATGGCTTTTTGGCTGTCAGCAACCCGGATGTGGTCGCTGCTTTTGCCGATCGCCTAGACGCGGCCAGTGTCGAACAACTTACCACTATTGCCCAACGCTTACAAGCTTTACGTCAAGCCTGTCAACCGGAGGAATAATCGATGCACTCAATGATGATAGCTTTGGCCGCGATCGCTGCCGTTGTCTTACGTTGGGCTTGGTTGCCCGCTTCCGGCAATTGGCAACAACGCTGGCAAAAAACCTTATTTTTCTTTTTGCTGCCGATTTTGCTGTTAGCCATGACCGCGATCGCCATCGTCTGTATGGGGCCCCAAGGTACAATGGCGGGAATGCCTACTGTTGGCTATACTTATCAACTCGCGATCGCCCTTTTAATTCTGGCCAGTTTCGTGGCGCTGTCTTTGGTCTACACCACTCAGCAGTCTTTAAAACGCCTGCAACAATATCCCGAATTACCCCAACCCCCCGGATTAAGCCAAAAACCTCGAAAAACGCCTGATTCTCAACCTTTGTGCGCCCAAATCGGCTTTTGGCAGCCGCAATTAGTCATTAGCCAAGGCTTACTGGATTTACTCGATACCGAACACCTCAACGCCGTTTTTGCTCACGAACAAGCTCATTATCACTACCGCGATACCTTTTGGTTTTTTGGGTTAGGAGTGCTGCGTCGTCTGACCTTTTGGCTGCCCCATAGCCAAGCTTTGTGGGAAGAACTCTTGACCTTGCGGGAAGTCCGGGCTGATGCTTATGCGGCTCAAAGTGTCGATAAACTGCTGCTGGCCGAAGCTTTGCTATTTTCCGTGAGTGCGGCAACCGGGGATATTCCCGCCCACAGTGCGACACTGCATCCTTCAGTCAAGGGCGATCGCCTCCAAGAACGTATCGATGCTTTACTCGACGAAACAGCTTCTCAACCCCAACAACCCTGGTGGACTTGGAGTTGGCTGCTCACAACGATATTGCCCCTTTTAGCGATTCCCTTTCATACTTAAACATTATCATCCCAGTACAACTCTGTTACCTTGAAACAAAGATAAGCGCGATCGCCCAACATGAGATTGCTATTAGTCGAAGATGACGAAGTTCAAGCTCATACCATCAAACAAGCCTTAATTGCTCAAGGTTATGTCGTCGATGGTGCTGCCGACGGTGAAGAAGGCTGGGACTTTATCGAAGCCTTTACCTATGACTTGATGTTGCTCGATGTCAGTTTGCCCAAGTTAGATGGCATTACCCTGTGTCGCCGAGTGCGCGATCGCGGCGATAACGTCCCCATCCTACTCCTCACGGCTCGCAGCAGCAGTACCGATAAAGTTGCCGGCCTCGATGCGGGAGCCGATGATTACGTCGTTAAACCCTGTACCGGACGCGAACTCTTTGCTCGCATTCGCGCTCTCCTGCGCCGCCGCAATGCCTCTAGCGCTCCCCTACTCACTTGGGACAAAGTAACCCTCGATCCCAGTTCCCGCGAGCTTTTTTACGACGGCCAACCCATTGCCCTTTCGCCCAAAGAATACAATCTCCTCGAACTGTTTTTACGCAATCCCCGCCGGGTTTTGACCCACAGCGCCATCCTGGAACATCTTTGGTCGTTTGAAGACCCCCCCAGTGAAGGCACGGTGAGAGCGCATATTAAGCGGCTGCGGCACAAACTCAAAAAAGCGGGCGTGACCGAGATGATCGAGACGATTTATGGCGTGGGCTATCGCCTCAAAGAAGCCAAACCCCCATCTCCACCAGAAATCCCAGCTTCTCCTCCCCAGGACACCACCAAGGCTAACTTGCAAGCAATTTGGGAAAAGTTTAGACCCCAAATCCTCGGACGCTTACAACCCCTCCGAGACGCGATCGCTGCCTCCGAACGCCATAGCTTATCCCACGATCTCGCTGCAACCGCCGCCAACACCGCCCACAAATTAGCCGGGTCTTTAGGCATTTTTGGGCTAAAAACGGGCTATAGCCTCGCTCAAACCCTTGAAGAAGAACTCAAAAGCGCGATCGCCGCCACCCCAGAAAATCACTTTGTTACCCTCACTCCAGACAGCCAGCAACATTGCCAAACCCTGATCGCCTTCGTCGAACAAGCCGAGTATTCTAGCATTTCAACTCCCCACAAAGTCAGAGAATCCCCCACGGCTGCGCCCCTAACTCGCGCTCCAAGTCATCTATTAATCGTGGACGATGACTGCACGCTTTTGCAAAACTTTAAAACTGCCGCCCTCAATTGGAATTTTACCGTCGCAGTCGCCTCATCCATCTCAACTGCTCAAAACGCGATCGCCCAACAACTCCCCGATCTCGTCTTACTCGATATTGTCTTTCCCGACGATCCCCTAGCAGGTTTGAACTTACTGGCTGACCTCAAAAGCCGATATCCCCATCTACCCATTGTTATCTTTTCGGCTTACGACCGTTTGCGCGATCGCGTCGCCGCTTGTAGTCTCTCATCTCACCCCCACCTCCAAGGAGGAGACGCTTTTCTCTCCAAATTAATCTCCCTCCCGGAAGTGATGACCACTATTGCCGAGATGCTCAAACCCATTCCCCCCCACAGAGCTAAAATTTTAGTCGTGGACGATGACCTCTCAAGCCTCGACTACATCGAGCAATTATTGAATAGTTGGGAACTCACACCCATCGTCGTCAGCGATCCGCGCTTATTTTGGGAGAATCTCGAAACTCACGCCCCCGATTTACTGATTCTCGACTACAAAATGCCTTATTACGATGGCTTACAACTGTGTCGCATCGTTCGCAATGACCCCACTTGGCAAAGTTTACCCATCGTATTCATTACCGCAGAAACCCAGCCGACTTTGATTCAAACCCTTTACCAAAATGGTGCTGATGATTACATTGCGAAGCCTTTTAGGGAAGCCGAACTCGCTACCCGGATTTTTAATCGCCTCGAACGAGTCAAACTTTTGCGAGATTTAGCGGATACGGATGTTTTAACTGGCCTTGCTAATCGCCGTCGCGGTAGCCGAGATATCAACCGCTATTTACGCTTATGTCAGCGCCATCAGCAACTATTTTCCTTGATTATGCTGGATGTGAACGATTTTAAACCGATCAACGACCGTTACGGTCATGGAGTGGGCGATCGCGTTTTGCGTCAACTTGGTACAATACTTCAGCAACAATTTCGCCAAGAAGACATAACCGCTCGTTGGGGTGGCGATGAATTTGTGATTGGTTTATACGCAACCCAAAAAAAGGATGCTACCCAACGCGCTCAGCAACTTCTCGATTGCATCAAAACAACCCCGATTCCCATTGCCGGCCAGGTACAACTTCAGTTAGTTTTGAGCATGGGAGTCGCGACTTATCCTGAAGATGGCGCAGATTTACCAAGTTTGTATGCGGTTGCCGATACGGCACTTTATCATGCTAAAGCGACAAAAGTTTGATTGCGATTAATTCTCCAGGCAAAAGTAATGGCGAAAAAAATTTTGTTAATTGATGACGAACCCGATGTGCGACAAGTGTTACAACTCACCCTAGAGCTAGAACATCAGTGGCAAGTCGATACCGCCGCATCGGGGCAAGAAGGTATCCAGAAAGCTCAAACAAATCCCCCAGATGTGATTTTATTAGATATTATGATGCCCGGTCTTGATGGCGTGGCTACTCTCAACCAGTTACAGACTTTACCCGAAACTGATAATATTCCCGTTATTTTTCTGACAGCCAAGTTGGAAACCGAACAAAAACGCTATACCGAAACGGGAGCAGTGGCAGTTTTGTCTAAGCTGATCGATCCTTTAACTTTTGGGGAGAATGTGATTGCTTTGATGGGATGGTAATTACAGTTATCAGCGGCTCAGGGGCAGTAGGCATTGGTTTTTGGGCAGTCGGCTCCTCGGCAATCCGGGGGGAGTGGGGATTTTGCCCTAGAAAGATGTCAGAAACTTTGGCTTTTGGGGTTGATTTTTAAAATAGCTCAAAACACTATTGAATCAGGGATTCAGCAGTTGAAATAATTAAGATATGTTACAAAGTGGTTGCTGGTTCGAGCTTTAAACGAGTACCTTCATTGAAGGCGTTAATCAAGTTTTTGGGAATAACTTTTGTGAGACAAATTAAAGCTATTTCTGGAATTGCTTTTAGAGTCGCGATCGCGTCCGTTCAATTGCGTTAAGTTTAGATGGGCAATTCTTAGCCAGTGGTAGTGATGACAAAGAAATCCGGCTGTGGAATTGGACAACAGGTCGGGCAGTTGCACTTTTAGTAGGACATAATGATAAAGTAACTTCGGTTGAATTTAGTCCCGATGGCGAAATATTAGCGAGCGGAAGTGACGATAAAACCGTGAAATTGTGGGATTGGAAAAACGGTATAGAAATTGCCACTCTTACAGGAAATGATTCTTATATACAGTCCCTTGAATTTAGCCCAGATGGTCATTCTTTGATCAGCGTTGCTTACAATGGCAAAATCTTAGGGTGGCGGATTCCTTAAGTAGACTTTAATGTTTTGAAGGATGAACATCACTATCAATCGCAGGACAAAATTTACTTCTGGACTTGAATTACCTGTAAACTACCGCCAACATACAAACGGCGATCGCGCTCTTGGAAACCGCTATCCTGTAATAAAGCCAGTAAATCCGTTTCTAACAATTGCCAAGCCGTTTCTGTTTCAAACAACCACAAAAACATGGCCAATCCCGGCCAAAAAATCGGATTGTGGGGTTTATGAAAATCAATGAATGCGAAAATACCCCCCGGTCGCAAAACCCGATACACTTCTTGGCAAATAGCTTGTAATTGTTGGGGTTTCATTTCGTGGAGCGCCACGCTAGTATGTACCAAGTCGAACGTTCCATCGGGAAACGGCTGATTCTCCGCAAAAGCCTCCACATAACTCGCTTGGGGTACATTGCGCTTGGCTCGTTGTACCGCAAACGGAGAAGCATCCAAACCCGTAACGCGATCGCTTTTCTCGACCAGATAGCGGGTGGTTTGACCTGCCCCACAGCAAAGGTCTAAAATCGCCGTCTGCGGTGCGAAATCTAGCCCCTGGAGTGCCAATTGCCGAAAACGGGCTTCCCCCCCCACAGCCAGAGCCGAAGCCCCAGAAATGCCATCGTAAAGCCACTGATAGCGGTAGCTCCAATCTCTCAAAATGGTCGCCAAGAGAAACCTCCTCAATTTTAAACAAGCGATCGCGAAAATAAAAAATAAACCGTATACCAGAGAGCCGAATCAGCCGAATATATTGTTAAACTTAGTAAACAAACCGAAAAATTTAGTAAACTTTTATCGATATGGCCCGTGCAGGAGTATTATTACTTAATTTAGGTGGACCCGACGAACTAAAAGATGTCCGCCAATTCTTGTTTAACTTGTTTTCCGACCCGGAAATTATCCGGTTGCCCTTTCCCTGGTTGCAAAAACCCCTAGCCTGGTTTATTGCCACTCGTCGGGTCAAAACCTCCCAGGAAAATTATAAAGAAATTGGCGGCGGTTCACCCCTGCGCCGGATTACCGAAGAACAAGCCCAAGCCCTCGAAACCAAACTCAACGAACAAGGTCACGAAGCCAAAGTTTACATCGGGATGCGCTATTGGCATCCTTTCACCGAAGAAGCACTAGGGAGGATTAAACGCGATCGCCCCGATCGTCTCGTTATCTTACCCCTTTATCCCCAATTTTCCATCAGCACGAGCGGTTCTTCTTTTCGTCTCCTCGAAAAAATTTGGCTTGAAGACCCAGACCTACAAAAACTCAACTACACTGTTATCCCTTCTTGGTATCAAAATCCCCAATATTTGCAAGCAATGGCGGATTTAATCGCTCAAGAACTCACCCAGTTTGAAAATCCCAACGAAGCTCACATTTTCTTCAGCGCTCACGGCGTACCTCTGAGTTACGTTACCGAAGGCGGCGATCCTTATCAAGCGGAAATCGAGGACTGTACCCAAAAAATTATGGACACCCTCAAACGTCCTAATCCGCATACCTTAGCCTACCAAAGTCGCGTCGGCCCGGTAGAATGGCTCAAACCCTACACAGAAGATGCCCTCAAAGAGTTAGGTACACAAGGCATCAAAAACTTGCTCGTTGTTCCCATTAGTTTTGTCTCCGAACACATCGAAACCCTCCAAGAAATTGACATCGAGTATCGCGAAATTGCCGAAGAATCGGGAATTGAAAATTTCCAGAGAGTACCAGCCCTCAATACCCATCCTCTGTTTATCGAATCTCTCGCGGAATTAGTCAACGAATCCCTCGACAATCCTCCCAAAACTTTCGCTGAGGTTGTCCATCCCAAGAAGAAAAAGATGAAAATGTATCCCCAAGAACGTTGGGAATGGGGACTCACTTCCACAGCAGAAGTTTGGAATGGTCGCTTGGCCATGTTAGGCTTTTTGGCCTTAATGTTAGAACTGATTAGCGGTCATGGCCCGTTACATTTTGTGGGCTTACTTTAATCAGTTATCAGCCTAATCAGGGGCAGTAGGGATTGGGCAGTAGGGATTGGTTTGGCAGTCGGCAGCAGAGTGTAGGGTGGGCATTGCCCATCATCTTAAAATGTTGTATTTCGTAGATTAAGTTGAGAGATTATAAGCGCTTTTGCGGAAACATTTACCTATTCGCTTTTGCTGTATTCCTTGCTATATGAGGGTTTCGCGATTTGGTAATAGGTAAACTATTCTAGATATCTGCTTAGCTCTGGCTTTCAAGGTTTTTGTTTCAAAATATCAGGTCAAAACTGAAATGTTAGTCATGGTGGGCGATGCCCACCCTACTACTAATAACTCTAAGGGGCAGTAGGGATTGGTTTGGCAGTCGGCAATCGGCAATCGGGAAGAAATTGGAATTGTGATGAATAACCAACAACTAACAACCAACAACTAACAACCAACAACTAACAACTAACAACTAACAACTAACAACTAACAACTAACAACTAACAACCAACAACTAACAACTAACAACCAACAACCAATCAGTGCTTTTCAAAATTCCCAATTTGCTGACGACTGAAGAATTAACCGAAATGCGATCGCGTCTCGAAAAAGCCGAATTTCAGGACGGAAAGCTCACCGCCGGTTGGTACGCCCAGCAAGTCAAACAAAACCAGCAAATTAACGCCAAAGAAGCCCGCAAACTCTCCGAAATCATCAAAACTGCCCTACAACGTCACCCCTTAGTCCAAGCGGCAATTCGGCCTAAAATCATCCACTCAATCTTATTCAGTCGCTATGAAGTCGGCATGGCTTATGGTCGTCATGTAGACAACGCCTTGATGGGAGAAAACGGTTTGCGGTCGGATGTGTCGTTTACCGTGTTTCTCAACCCGCCAGAAGCGTATAACGGCGGCGAATTAATCATCGAAGGGGCTGACGACGAGAAAGCTTATAAACTCGAAGCCGGAAGCGCGATCGCCTATCCCTCTACTACTCTACACCGAGTCGAACCCGTCACCCAAGGCTCGCGCCTCGTCGCCGTCGGTTGGATACAAAGCTTAGTCCGCAATGCTGCTTACCGCGAAATCCTCTTCGACCTCGATACCGCCAGACGCTCAATCTTTGCCCAACAAGGCAAAACCCCAGAATTCGATCTAATTTCTAAAAGTTTGGCGAATCTGCTGCGTCAATGGGTAGATTGACCCCCTCTCACCGGAAAAAAAGGGGGATATCCATACCACATTGAATCCCCTTTATAAGTTAAAATTATTAAGAAATCTTGAGAAACATTACGCTAAAAAACTTAGCCTAAACTTCTATGTCTCTTCCCATTCGCAACCTTGCGATTATCGCCCACGTTGACCACGGCAAAACCACACTTGTTGATGCCCTTCTAAAGCAATCAGGAATTTTCCGCGAAGGGGAAGAGGTTCCCGATTGCGTCATGGACTCCAATGACCTCGAACGAGAACGAGGCATCACCATTCTGTCGAAAAATACCGCCGTTCGCTACCAAGATACCTTAATTAATATTGTCGATACTCCCGGTCACGCTGACTTTGGCGGTGAAGTCGAACGAGTCCTCGGTATGGTGGATGGTTGCGTCCTCATTGTAGACGCGAACGAAGGCCCCATGCCCCAAACCCGCTTCGTCCTCAAAAAAGCCCTGGAAAAAGGCTTGCGTCCTATTGTCGTCGTTAACAAAATTGACCGTCCCAACGCCACCCCCGACGCAGCGATTGACAAAGTATTCGATCTATTTGTCGAACTGGGGGCAGATGACGACCAATGCGACTTTACCACCCTTTACGCTTCCGGGTTAGAAGGCTATACCAAAGAAAGCCTCGAAGACGAAGGGCAAGACATGAAGCCCCTCTTTGAAGCGATTTTACATCACGTTCCGCCCCCAGCAGGCGACCCGGAAAAGCCGCTACAACTGCAAGTCACGACCCTCGATTATTCCGATTATCTCGGTCGCATCGTCATCGGTCGCATTCACAACGGTAAAATCAATGCCGGACAACAAGCGGCTTTGTACAAAGAAGATGGCAGTATTGTCAAAACTAAAATTACGAAATTGTTGGGTTTTGAAGGCTTAAACCGCGTCGAAATTGAGGAAGCCTCGGCGGGCAATATCGTCGCAGTAGCAGGTTTTGGGGATGCTAATATTGGCGAAACCATCACCTGTCCCGACGAACCCCAGGCGCTACCTCTGATCAAGGTAGACGAACCCACCCTGCAAATGACCTTTTCGGTCAATGACTCGCCTTTCGCGGGTCTGGAGGGCAAATATGTCACCTCTCGGCAATTGCGCGATCGCCTTCACCGAGAACTCGAAACCAACGTTGCCCTCCGGGTCGAAGATGCCGATTCCCCCGACAAATTCCAAGTTTCCGGTCGCGGTGAACTTCACCTCGGTATCTTGATCGAAACTATGCGTCGCGAAGGCTACGAGTTTCAAGTATCCCAACCCCAAGTGATTTACCGAGAAGTTAACGGTCAACCCTGCGAACCCGTGGAATACCTGGTTCTCGATGTCCCGGAAGAAGCTGTGGGGTCTTGTATCGAACGCCTCGGTCAGCGTAAAGGTACGATGCAGGATATGCAAACCGGATCGAACGGACGCACTCAACTGGAATTTGTAATTCCCGCGCGGGGTTTGATTGGTTTCCGGGGTGAGTTTATCCGTCTGACTCGCGGAGAGGGGATTATGAACCACAGTTTCCTCGAATATCGCCCCCTCATTGGCGATGTGGAAACTCGTTACAACGGTGTGATTATTGCCTTTGAGGAAGGAGTCGCGACCTTCTACGCCCTCAAGAATGCTGAAGATCGCGGTGTTTTCTTTATCACCCCCGGTACAAAGGTGTACAAGGGTATGATTGTCGGAGAACACAACCGTCCTCAAGACCTCGACCTCAATGTTTGTAAAACCAAGCAACTGACAAACCACCGTTCGGCCACCGGAGACGAGTTGGTGCAATTACAGACCCCCGTGGAAATGAGCCTCGAACGGGCTTTAGAGTATATCGGGTCAGATGAGTTAGTGGAAGTTACCCCTGAGTCGATTCGTCTGCGGAAGCTGTCGAAAAAGTTAGCCAAGCGCTAAATTTGCCTTTTATTTCTTAGCTTATGCTCGATTAAGCTCCGGTCTCTACAAGAAACCGGAGTTTTTAATTATTTCGATGGCACTATGGGTAGAGGAGAGATTCCGAAGTCAGAAAAAATGTGTCGAATTGGTAGTTAAACGGATAAAGATAAGATCGGAAAAGCCAGAGACTATTATCAATAAACCGTTAAACTAGGTACTGAGAAAAGTTAAATAGCAGTGACAGTTTTTCTAGGGTTGTGATATTTATTATGTTTCTTGGATAGAAAAATGCTGAATTCCCGTTCTTTTCCTAAGTTACCGCTTCAGTGGGTACTGGTTATTTCCTTTCTAGTTCAGATTTTTGGCATTGTGGGTTTAGTTGGCTATCTCTCTTTTCGTAGTGGCCGCGAAGCCGTTGAAGACTTGGCTGAAGATGTTATCGATAGTAATAACGGTACGATTGCCGAGCATTTGAACTCCTATTTGTCCATTCCTCAAGACTTGGGTCAAATCAATGCGGATGCTATTGAACTGGGGATTTTGGATGTGGGCGATCGCGAAGCGGTACGAAAATATTTCTGGGATCAAATGCAGTTGTACAATCTTACTTACTTGGGCATTGGTCTGACCGATGGTTCGGGGATTGGCATTGCCCGCTATGATGGCAAAACCGTGACCCTAGACGACTGGAACGGCGAATCGGAAAATAACATTACGACCTATGCTATGGATGAGCAGGGCAATCCGACAGACGTTGTTGAAGTCTGGACGTGGATTAATGCCGAAGAAACTTGGTACACTAACCCCGTGAGTGCGGGTCGTCCGATTTGGTCGATTGTGACTACGAATATTGCCACCGGGCCGTTTGCTGTGGCTTCTGCCAGTCGCCCAATTTATGACCCTCAAGGTGAGTTATTGGGAATGTTAGCGGTAGATGTCCATCTTCTGAAATTAGGAGAGTTTCTGGAAAATCTCGATGTGAGTCAAGCGGGTTCGACATTTATAATCGAGCGAGATGGCACGCTGGTGGGTAATTCTGGGGAAGCTTCGCCGTTTATCCTCAAAAATGACGTAATTAAGCGCCTAAAAGCTTCAAAACTTGACGATCCTTTGGTTCAAGCAATTAGCCAAAAGGTGCAAGAGCAGTTTGGGGGTTTTGCCCAGATTGCGGAAGAGCGAGATTTTACCATTACCCTGGATGGGGAGCGGTATTTTGTGCATATTCAGCCTTGGCAAAATGACTTGGGATTGCAGTGGTTGATGGGAACTGCCGTAGCAGAAAATCAATTTTTGTCCGAAATCAAGGCTAATGCTCGCCATACGGTTTTATTATGCGCGATCGCCCTGATGATTGCGATCGCGATCGGGATTCTGACCTCTCGCTGGATTGCCAAGCCGATTTTAAAAATCAACCAAGCGAGTACCGCTATGGCTAAGGGCAATCTCCAGCAAACGGTTGCTCCCAGTAGCATCCGCGAGTTAGACAGCCTCACTGCTTCTTTTAATCAAATGGCCAGTCACTTGCAAGAGTCTTTTGTTGCCTTAGCTGAAAGTCGCGATAACCTCGAAGTACGAGTCGTCGAACGGACTGCCGAACTCGAAGCCACTCTCCAGGAACTCCATGCAACCCAAGCCCAAATTATCCAAAGTGAGAAGATGTCGAGTTTGGGGCAATTGGTAGCGGGAGTAGCTCACGAAATCAACAATCCCGTAAACTTTATCCACGGTAACTTAGACTACACCAAAACTTATATTGAAGACTTACTCGGTTTAATGCGACTTTACGAACAGTGCTACCCCCAACCCGATTCCCAAATTCTGGAAAAACTTGAGGATATTGATTGGGAATTTGTACAAATCGATTTACCCAAAATGTTGTCCTCAATGCAAACCGGAACCGATCGCATTCGTCAAATTGTTTTGTCCTTGCGTAACTTTTCTCGTACTGATGAAGCGGATATTAAAACAGTCGATCTCCACGAAGGGATCGACAGCACTTTGATGATTTTACAGCATCGTCTCAAAGCCAAAAGCGATCGCCCAGAAATTGTAGTGGATAAAGATTACGGCAATATTCCCACAGTCGAATGCTATCCCGGACCGCTCAACCAAGTATTTATGAATATTTTGAGCAATGCTATTGATGCTCTTGAAGATATCGCTCCTCAACTGGGAAAAATTAGCATTCGGACGCGGTTAGTGCGGGATAATTGGGTCGAAATCGCGATCGCGGACAATGGCCCCGGTATCCCAAAAAGCATCCAAAAACGTATTTTTGAGCCGTTTTTTACCACCAAGAAAATTGGCAAAGGAACGGGTATGGGAATGTCAATTAGCCATCAAATTATTACCGAACGCCATCAAGGACATCTCCGATGTAGTTCTCATCCCAGTGGGGGGACTGAGTTTATCATCGAAATCCCAGTCATAGGACTCGCTAGTGCAGTTCGTCACAATCATCACCCAAAGACATCCCCATCTACTCACATCCGGGCATAACGGACGATTACGGTGTAATTTTTGGCTCAGGGAATAGCCCCCTCTTCCCCCTCTCAAACCCATAAAACTCGCATCGAAGTCGATGCACCGATTGACAGGGCTAACACTAACCCACGCCCTTGAGTTGTTGCTCGATTTCGGGGTTGTAGAGACGTAAATAGTTCCAATAGTTGCCAAAAACGGACTCGACATAACCCTTAGTTTCAGGGAAAGGAATTTGCTCGACAAAGGTATCTGGGTCGTTTAAACCGAATTCTCGTACCCATTTAGCGGCATTGCTGGGGCCTGCATTATAACTGGCGATCGCGAGTAGGGAGTTATTGTTATATTCGCGATGGGTAAAATCCAGATACCAAGTCCCCAAACGCACATTATCTTCGGGATTGGTGAGGGAATAGTCGGTAATATCGTTTGCCTCGGCGATTTCTTCCCCTGTGGCGGGCATCACTTGCATTAAACCGACTGCCCCCACAGGAGAGCGAATTTCTTTCTCAAAGCGCGATTCTTGGCGAATCAGAGAGGCAACGAGAAGGGGATTAAGCTCTCGCTGATTTGCCCAGTTGAGGATAATATCTTTGTAAGGAAAAGGGAACAAAGCGTGCCAATATTCGGGGGTATCGCGGAGTTGTTGCCAGTTTTCTTGTTCTTCTTGACTTTCTCGCTGGGTGAGTTCCCAAATTTCCCCAATGCCTTCGATGTATTCCTGTTGGGTCAGTTTGAGGAGGGCGGTGGTGAACTGCTCGTTGACGCTCAGTTCGGCTTTGCTGGCGGTTTCGGCTTGCCACAGTTCGAGGGCATCTGCATCTTGGCCGAGTTGGTAGAGTTCCTGGAAAGCTTCTGAACCGGCGGGGGGTGGCGATCGCCTTTCGGGAACTGCGACTTCGGGGCGCATTTGCCGCACTGTGCTAAAATCCCCCACATCCCAGCCTAATAATACCGCCGAGCGCCAGGCATAATAAGACTCTGGATAGTTACTTAAAACGTACTCAAAGGCAGCTTTAGCGTCTTCAGGACGATTGAGTTGTTTTGCCCATTTCCCGACCCAAAAGGCGGCTTTGGGGGCGAGGGAACTGTCGGGGTTTTGCATGGCGATGGGATACGCCCATTTCCAGGCTTGAGCGAAGTTGCCTTGTTGGGCAAGACGTTGGGCAGTTTGCCAGCGATATTGGGAGGTTTCGTCGGAGTCGCTGTAGGTTTCCAGGAGGGCTTGACGGGCTTGAGCGGCGGCTTTACCCTGACCTTGTTGGTCGTAGATTTTGGCTTGACGGCTGAGGGCTTCGGGGGCTTGTTCGGGGAAGCGATCGCGCACGATCCCCAAGCGAATCAAAGCGTCTTTAGGGTTGGATAGAGTTGCCAGATGCAGCAAGCCCTGAGCGTTTTCTGCCGCTTCAGGAAAGGCTGAGTTGAGGGTGCGATAAGCGGCAATGGCTTCGTTTTTGTTGCCTGCGATTTGCTGACCTCTGGCAATGCGATACAAATTTTGGGGGTTATTGGGGGCTTTTTCGTATAAACTGACGGCTTTGCTATATTCGCCTTCTTGCCAATAGGTATCGGCGATCGCGCCCCAATCTTCAGGAGTCAGTTCGGTTTCGTGATATTCTTGCAGGCGATCGCGTACATCCCCAATGCGTTCGTGATTGGGGGCATTTCGCAACAAATACAACCACAGTTCTGGTTGATTGGGGTCGGCATCCAGGCGATCGAAGGCGATTTGGTGAGCTACAGGCAGTTCGGGGTAGTTTGTGAGGGCTTGGTCGAGGTATTCCGGCTTTTCTTGCCCTAACTGGTATAAAGCCGTGGCTGCTGCGGGGCTATCGGGATAATCGGTGGCTAACTGTTCGAGAACTTCGCGCGATCGCGTAATCTCGTTGGTCAGTTCGTAAGCCCTAGCCCGTTTCAGGAGAATTTGGGGCGCAAGTACCGGATATTCGCTTTCTAATTCCTCTAGGAGTACAATGGCGTTACCTCCTTCAAAATCGGCAATCGAGTCATTAGCTAAGAGATATCTTGCCCGATTGCGATCGTAGGAACGCGCTCCTTCTACCACTTCTTGCAAGCGATCGCGCCGTGCTTCTGGCGGCAGTTCAGCCCAGTTCAAAACCTCAGAACGCTCATCATTACTGGGTTTTTGGATAGCAACCGTAGTCGGCAGAAATTCCGTTGTCCACCGATCGAGCCAACCGCGATCGTAAGCCAGATAGACGCTTGCGCCTAAAACGGCTGCGATGGTTGCTCCACTGGTGAGCCACAAAACGGTCTGAATGTTATGTCCCTTCTGCATGACTTTGTGTTAATTGCCAATAGTTGCCATCATAACTTTCCTTGAGAAGAAAA
The DNA here is from genome assembly GCA_035968055.1 of Jaaginema sp. PMC 1080.18. Lineage (GTDB taxonomy): Bacteria > Cyanobacteriota > Cyanobacteriia > Cyanobacteriales > Spirulinaceae > Jaaginema. The sequence goes on from JAWQFT010000046.1 coordinate 22,509, forward strand.
AAGCTACTTCTTTTGGGTTAATTTCTCCCAGCAAGATTTACGTTAAAGCCGCAGAGAATTATCCTTGACTCGCCCTTATTACCTCTATCAAATGAGTTTTGGTTGTTTTTCTGAGTGTCTCAGGTCACAAGTGTGCTGCGATCTAGATCGCGTTCTGTTCTGTATGGAAATCACTTCTGCTTTTCAGCAATTGTTGAATACTGTAAGGGGTAAAATTAATCATTACGACCGATCGTGAACTCGACATTTGGTATTTTTCCTCTCTTGCTTCCAGGTGCGCTTTCAGATTTGTTTGCCCAAGTGAGTCAGACAGGCCAGATTACTTTGGCCGATCGCTACGGGTTAATGGCAGCAGTCATGGACGAAAATTTATCTCCAGAGGAAAGGGCTTCTGTCGATCGCATTCTGAGAGCTACACGCCAGGGTCGAATGCAGATGATAGACGAGCTTTCTTGTATTTATAGTAAAAGGCAATTTGTGCGCTAGTTCGAGTTGATTAATCTTCGACGCGATAGCCTAATTCTGCTAAACGCAAGCGCGATTGTCGCCATTTAGGTTGCACTTTCACAAATAATTCTAAATAAACTTTTCCTGCAATTAATTTTTGGATTTGTTGGCGAGCTTGACTGCCAATTTCTTTGAGCATACTGCCTTTTTTGCCAATGATAATGCCTTTTTGAGAATCCCGTTCGACATTAATAGCGGCGTAAACGTTGGTAATATCGGGTTTTTCTTCTACTTTTTCGATGGCGATCGCGACAGAATGAGGGACTTCTTGACGAGTTAATAATAAAATCTGTTCTCGGATTAATTCCCCCATGATAAAGCGTTCGGGTTGGTCGGTTACTAGGTCAGGTGGATAGTAATAAGGCCCCGGATCGAGATGTTCGATTAATACCTTTTGTAATTCGTCTAAATTATCTCCTGTTAAAGCAGAAAACTTGACAATTGGGTAATTGTATGGATTGGCTAATTCCAGATAACTTTGGTCAAATGAACTAAAATCTTCGGGTTGTTGGTCGCTTTTATTTAATCCTAAAATGACGGGAGTTTTGATTTTTTGGAGTAGATCGAAAATAAAGCGATCGCCCCCTCCGGCTAAACTGGAACTATCCACCACAAACAGCACTAAATCGACAACATCAATAGCACTTTTAGCATTCTGGACAATAACTTTGCCTAATTCGTGATGGGGTTTGTGAATACCTGGAGTATCGACAAAAATAATTTGTGCTTGGGGCGTTGTTAAAATTCCTCGTAAGCGATTGCGTGTAGTTTGCGATACTGGAGAAGTAATAGCAATTTTCTGACCGACTAAATAGTTCATTAGGGTCGATTTTCCCACATTAGGTCGGCCAATAATCGCCACAAAACCAGATTTGAAACCTTCTGGAGCGACGGGAATTATCGGGGTTACACTAAAGTCATTCGTCATTTACTTTTGAATTAATTTGTTGTTGATTGCAGTCGATCGTTGAGAACATCACTTTTCTAAAGATAAAGTAATTTTTCGCGGGGGTTGCTGACCCAAAAAACTTGTCCTAACCTAAAATAGATGCTGTTTATGGTAAGAAGCGATCGCGGCAATGTTAAATTTAACCGAAGTTGTAGCTCAAGAACTCAATCTCAATCTACACAGTGTCGATAATGCCTTACAGTTGGCTGCTGAAGGTGCAACTGTACCTTTTATCGCTCGGTATCGCAAGGAGCGCACAGGGGGACTCGACGAAACTCAACTGCGAGATTTGTTTGAACGTCACAGCTATCTTAGCGAATTAGCTAAGCGCAAACAAGCGATTTTAGAAGCAATTACAGCCCAAGGTAAGCTAACCGAAGCATTGCGTTCTAAAATCATCGCTACCACTCAAAAAAACGAGCTAGAAGATTTATATCTTCCCTATCGTCCCAAACGCCGCACTCGTGCCACGATGGCCAAGGAAAAGGGTTTAGAACCCCTCGCAGACTGGATTGCTGCTCGCAATCGCCCCAACGTCGCTACCGCGAGTTTAACCCAAGAAGCGCAAAAGTATGTTGCCCCCGACCAAAAAGTTAACTCGCCAGAGGATGCCCTACAAGGGGCTTCTGATATCTTAGCCGAAGCGATCGCAGAAAACTCGGAGTTACGCAGCGAAGTACGGGCTTATTTGTACGCTGAAGGTACGTTTGCGTCTAAGGTGAAGGGGGATTACCCGGAAGGTACGACTAAGTATGAAATGTATCGCTCGTTTCAAGCCCCAGTAAAGTCGATTCCGGCTCATAATTTACTGGCTTTGTTGCGCGGTGAAGCCGAGAGTATTCTAACTGTAGATTTGGCATTTGATGAGGAAAGGATATTAAGTCATCTTGAGGATAAAGTTATCGCAACTCGCGATCGCGTTCTGCGTAACTTTTACCAAGAAACTGTCAAAGAAGCCTTTAAGCGCTTAATGAAAAATTCCTTAATTTCCGAAGTGCGATCGCAATGCAAACAGCAAGCCGATTTAGAATCAATTACGGCATTTGAAACTAACTTACGCCAGCTTTTACTCGCTTCTCCTGCTGGAATGAAACCAACATTAGCTCTCGATCCGGGTTTTCGGACGGGCTGTAAAGTAGCAGTTTTAGATCGTACTGGAAAGTTTATGGAAACAGCGACGATTTATCCCCATACTGGGGCAGGGAAAAAAGCCGAAGCTGTCAAACAACTCCAAAATTTAATTAATAAATATAAGATCGAACTCATCGCCATTGGTAATGGTACAGCTTCGCGAGAAACAGATGCTTTCGTCGGAGAAGTTTTAAAAGTTGGCGATCGCAATCCTATCAAAGTCATCGTGAATGAATCGGGAGCTTCGATTTATTCAGCTAGTGAAGTAGCGCGATCGGAATTTCCCGATTTAGACCTAACAGTGAGAGGAGCAATCAGTATTGGTCGCCGCTTACAAGACCCTCTGGCTGAGTTAGTTAAAATCGATCCAAAATCTATCGGAGTCGGGCAATATCAGCACGATGTCGATCAAAAGTTGCTCAAACAAAAACTGGAAGAAACTGTTGAAAGCTGCGTCAATTATGTCGGTGTTGATTTAAACACTGCCTCTAAAGAACTACTGACATTTGTATCGGGCTTAACTCCAACTATTGCTCAGAATATTGTCAACTTTCGTAATGAAAAAGGCGAATTCACCAATCGCAAACAATTACTAAAAATCGCTAAATTAGGAGCGAAAACTTTTGAACAAGCAGCAGGATTTTTACGCATTCGCGCCGGGACAAATCCTTTAGATAATACGTCAGTTCACCCAGAAAGCTATAGTTTAGTAGAAGGAATAGCTCAAGACTTAAATCTATCTTTGCAGAATATCGAGCAATTTCGCGATCGCCTCCCTCAAATTAATCTCAAAAATTACGTTACCGAAACAACAGGTTTACCCACTCTCAAAGACATTATTGCAGAACTCGAAAAACCCGGCCGCGACCCCCGCGAACAGTTTAAATATGCTACCTTCAAGGAAGGAATTAACGAAATTACCGATCTCGCAGTGGGGATGGAATTGGAAGGCGTTGTAACCAATGTGGTAAACTTTGGGGCATTCGTCGATATTGGCGTACACCAAGATGGTTTAGTGCATATTTCGCAACTTGCTAACCGTTTTGTTAACGATCCTAAAACGGTTGTGAAAGTCGGTCAGGTGGTTAAAGTTAAAGTGTTAGAGATTAATGAAAAACTGAAGCGTATTAGTCTTTCTATGAAAGCAGTTAATTGACAGCTTTTAAGGGGAAAGAGTGGGGGAGTGGGAGGAGTGGGAAGTAATTAGAATTGTGACGAACAACCAACAACCAATAACCAACAACCAACAACCAATAACTCAGAAGAACTTATGGTTAATTCAACCCCTCCCTCAGACAATCCCACCAATTTGGGGCTAATTCGTAACATAGCGATCGCCCTAGTTGCTATTATCCTCGCGATCGCCCTATTTCTTGGCTTGCAAACCCCCAGCAACAGCAACAGCTTAGAAAGCCAAGCCGAGCAATCCGTTCCTTTGGATGTTGCTCTTAGTAACGGCAAACCAACCTTACTCGAATTTTATGCGAACTGGTGTACCAGTTGTCAGGCCATGGCTGGGGACTTAGAAAAAATTAAGAACGACTATGGCGCAAGCGTCAACTTCGCGATGCTGAATGTAGACAATAGCAAATGGCTTCCCGAAATCCTCAAATACCGCGTTGATGGCATTCCCCACTTTGTCTATTTAAACAAGCAGGGAGACGCGATCGCCCAAACCATTGGCGAACAACCCCTCGCTGTCCTACAAGCCGATCTCGAAGCCCTCATTGCTGCTGTTCCTCTTCCTTATGCCAACGCGACAGGCAAAACCTCTGACTTTCAACGCCAACTGAATCCCAATTCTCCCACACAAACCGATCCTCGCCGCCACAGCAGCCAAAGTCAATAACCTAAAAAGCAAGCTTCTGCTCTCTGGCTTGAAGTAAAAATACTGATGACTCTCTTGGAGGGGCATAAATCCCACTCCCCCCCGATTGCCGACTGCCGACTGCCGACTGCCCAAAACTACTACCCCTTAATCGCTGATGACTGAAAAGACTTTCCCCACTTAAGTTAGACTGGCAATTTTGATAATCTATCTCTAAAGAATGATGTCGGTTCCGGTAAAACACCGAATAATAATAAACAGAAAGAGCGGCATTTCATAGTTAGGGGATGGATAAAGGATAGCTTTAAAGATGCAAGGGTGGAGCTATCCGCAATCCTTCCCTTTTTGTTTTTTACTTTAAAAATTGACTGCTCTACCGCTTTATTTAAAACAAAACCTTTAAGAAACATAAACAGATAACAAATAATTAGGAGAGTAAACTATATGGTCACTGCTCAAGTTCAACGCGCTGTTGGTACTTTTGCTAATCGTCGCGAAGCAGAACTAGCCTTAATCGAACTGCGCGATGCTGGCTTTGATATGAACAAAATATCAGTCATTGCTCGCGATCCCGAATACAACCGCGTCGGTGGTGCAGAAGTTACGCAATCTCCCAAAGAGCAAGCCAAAGGTGGTGCTGCGGCGGGTGCAGTAGCGGGTACTGCTACAGGTGGTGTGATGGGTCTTGTGGGTAGCTTAGGCATACTCGCTATCCCCGGTATTGGTACGGCAGTCGGGGTGGGAGTCATCTTGGCGAGTACCTTGCTCGGTGCGGGTTTTGGGGCTGCGGGAGGCGGCTTAATTGGGGCGCTGATTGGTTGGGGTATCCCTGAAGACCAAGCTTACTACTACGACGAACGAGTGAACGTTTACGACGATTATCTCGTTATTGTCGAGGGAACAGCAGCCGAAGTTCATCACGCCGAAGTGGTTTTGAATAGTCGGGGAATTACTAATTGGAACACCTATCGCAGTCCGTTGGAAAATAATTCCACGATGGATAATGGCATCATTTAGTAGATTACGCGATCGCTTTGCAGTCTAAACCCTCAAACAAAGATACCTCAAGCCAACTCAGCTTGAGGTATTGCCATATCCAGGTTGCTAAACCATTGCGGGGGCATTTTTAGCCGCAAGAATTTTCGCGATCGCGGCTTCTACAACTTTATCAGGAGTTGAAGCCCCAGAAGTAACTCCCACCACAATCGCTCCTTCAGGAAGCCAATCTTCCGCAATCTCCAAATCTCGGTCGAGGGGTTTGTGTTCGATGCGATTATTTTCCACATCAATGCGATCGGCACTATCAATGTGATAAGAAGGAATACCATGCTCGATGGCAATTTCTTGTAAGTGGGTTGTATTAGAGGAGTTGTAACCCCCAATCACCACCATCAAAGTTAAATCTTTTGTCACTAACTCGAACATAGCATCTTGACGTTCTTGGGTCGCGTCGCAGATGGTATTAAAGCTCATGAAATGCCGATCTAGCTCGGTTGGCCCGTATTTTTGTAGCATTGTACGCTCAAACAACTTGCCAATTTGCTCGGTTTCACTTTTGAGCATGGTGGTTTGGTTGGCAATCCCAATTTGCTCTAAATCGCAGTCCGGGTCAAAGCCTTGGGAATAAGCATTTTTGAACTTTTCTAAAAACTCGGCTTTGTCTCCACCGTGTAGGATGTAATTCGCTACATACTGGGCTTGGTCGAGATTGAGAACTACTAAATATTTATCCGCAAAGGAACTGGTTGCCACCGTTTCTTCGTGTTTGTATTTACCGTGAATAATCGAGGTGTAACTGCGTTTTTTGTGCTTCTCGACCGAGTTCCATACCTTGGACACCCAAGGACAAGTGGTATCGACGATAATACAGCCTTTAGCGTTGAGGAGTTGCATTTCGCTGACACTTGCCCCAAAAGCTGGCAAAATCACGACATCTCCCTTACCAATGCCCGAAAAGTCTTTTTGACCATTTTCATCTACGGTAATGAAACTGACATTCATTTCCCGCAGGCGTTGATTCACTGAAGGGTTGTGAATGATCTCGTTGGTAATCCAAATTGATTCTGTGGGGAAATGCTGACGAGTTTCGTAAGCCATCGCTACAGCCCTTTCCACTCCCCAACAAAAACCAAAGGATTCTGCCAGATAAATTGTGACATCCCCTTGTTGCAGATAATAGTTGCGATCGCGAAGGGTTTGAATTAAAGCACTTTGATACTCTGTATTCAACATCCCAGTCACTTCTTCTTGGCGACCAAATCCTCGGCGATGATAATTTTCGGATTGATTCAACGTCCGTTTAAAAGCTTTTGTATCCATTTGGTTATTGGTTATTTGGTTATTTGGTTATTGGTTATTGGTTATTGGTTATTCGTCACAATTCCAATTTCCTCCCACTCCTCCCACTCCTCCCACTCCTCCCCCCAATCCCTACTGCCCCTTAGATGCTGATGACTGACGACTGATAACTGAAAATCCCTCTTCCCTACTGCCCACTGCCCAAAACTACTGCCTAGCCCCCTCCCCATCAACTCTAACTTGAATAAAGACCTGTAAAGCAGTTTGCCACAATTGGTAGCCGTTGCGGTTGAGGTGCAAGCCATCACTGGTGAGGTCGAGACGCAAAGAACTGGTTTCGTCAGCAAAGAGGGGGTACAGATTGAGAAATAAGACTCCTTCTGAGTCGGCAATTTCCCACAAGCGAGTGTTGAGTTGGAGAATGCGCTCGTTGGGGATTTGGGCAAGGCGATCGCGTCCTTCCCAAGTCGCTTTACTGCCACTATGAGGCAAAATCGATTGCAGCACAATTTTAGCGTTGGGATGTTGCTGTTTGAGATAGCGCACAATCAATTTCTGATTGGCTAGAATCGTCTCCTCTTTTACCCCTTTGAGCAAATCATTGATCCCAATCATCACAAAAATCGCCGTAGGTTCGGTATCGTCGAGTAACTCCAAGCGACGCAACAATCCCGCACTGGTTTCCCCAGAAATCCCTTGATTGAGCCAGTTTTCTTGGGGAGGTAACAATTCACCCGGAAACCATAAACTAATCGAATCTCCCAACAAGATACACAAACGCTCCGGTTGGGTATCGGCAGCCACTTTGGCTTCCTGACTTAAGAGCATCACCCACTGCTGATAATTCAACTTGAGGCGATCGCCCCCTTCTAGTAACTCATCACCGGGAGTTTGTGCCATTAACTCGGTACTGGGAAAAGCCACCCGTAAATTTTGCACCGCCTCGATTTGAGGATGACGCTGCCATAAGTAGGCGATCGCTAACAACAAAACGCCATTAGCACCTAAAGATAAAACCGACCAATAAGGATATCGCTTCAAGGGAATCGTCACAAATCAAAGAAGCCACCAACACTTTTTTACCAAAAAAAAGCCGCCTTCAACGAAGTTTAGATCGTCTAATGTTGAAGGACGGCAAAAAATCCGTAGTTTAGAAACAATGAAACTCAACTCACCACAGCATTACACTTCCGAGGTGGGAGTTGCATCAGAAACACCACCAATCGTCATTCTGGGGCTACCCGCAAAGGTATCTGACTCGGTGACAAAACCGTGATAAGCTTCCATACCGTGTTCGGAAATATCCAAACCGCGCATTTCTTCTTCGGGATGGACGCGAATACCAATCGTTGCTTTGAGGGCTAACCAAACAATCGTGCTAAACAGCACCGTAAAGCCACCAATGGTCAAAATACCAACGATTTGATACCAAAGCTGAATCGGATTACCGCCTAAGATACCTTCATCAAAGATACCCACAGCCAAAGTTCCCCAAATCCCGCAAGCCAAGTGAACCGAAGTTGCACCCACCGGGTCATCAATACCGATTTTGTCAAAGAAAGCCACAGAGAAGACCACCAATACACCAGAGATTGCCCCAATGATGACTGCCGAGAAGTAAGAAGCTCCAGCGCAGCCTGCGGTAATCCCGACCAAACCTGCCAGAATACCATTGATAATCATCGACAAGTCTGGCTTACCGTCTTTGAGCCAAGACGTTGCGGTAGCGGTGACACCCCCTGCGGCAGCAGATAGGTTAGTGGTTAAAGCAATATAAGCAATATTCGGGGTTGCTGCTAACTCAGAACCGGGGTTGAAACCAAACCAGCCAATCCACAGAATTAAACAGCCCAAGGTCGCAATGCTCATATTGTGACCGGGAATAGCGTTGATCGTACCGCCATCTTGATATTTCCCAAGACGAGGCCCGAGGAACGCCGCCCCCATCAGGGCTGCCCAACCGCCAACAGAGTGTACGATGGTAGACCCGGCAAAGTCGCTGAAACCGCCGAGAGATTCGCCATCCGGGCCGATACCACCCAAGGTGGATAACCAACCGCCAGCCCACAGCCAGTGACCTGTGATGGGGTAGGAAACGGCGACCAAAAGGAAGCTAAAGATCAAGAATGCGCCAAAGTGAATCCGTTCGGCAACTGCCCCGGAAACAATGGTGGCAGCCGTAGCGGCAAAAGCCACTTGGAACAAGAAAGAGACAGCAATAGTCAAACCCGCCGGAAAGGGGTCTAAGCCATAACTTGCTGGGTCATCGCTAATCAGGAAGAAACCCTGTAAACCAATGAAGCCGTTGTCTGATGCGCCGTACATAAAGGCAAAACCAAAAGCCCAGTAAGCCAGGGTTGCCACGGCGAAGACAATCAAGTTTTTGGCTAGGATGTTAACGGCATTTTTCTGACGGCAGAAGCCAGCCTCTAACATTCCGAAACCCGCGTTCATGAAGATGACGAGAACGGCAGCGACGGTGATGAATACCGTGTCGAGAATGCCTTTGACCACATCAGCAGGGTCGGCATCCAGCGCATCTACATCAATCATGTGCTGGGCTGAAACTGCTGTGTTGCATAGCAGTACAATGATTGCCGCTAGGGGGATGCAAATTAACCAGGGGGAGGAAAATTTACTGGTAATCAGTCGCAAGGGGGCAAATAGGGGCAGATCGCCAACGGAATCAGCAGAGTTCGATCTTCTCCTGTTTCTATGGGGTTTTGCTCTGAGAGTTGATGGGATTTGAGACATTTTTAGTTTCAAGATATGGAACACCTTCTCAAGTCAAAGTGAGCAAAGAACTTCAAGGATTTGTTGAAAAATAGATTGAAGTTCTGAGTTTTGAGACCGCAAGCACGAAATCAATAGCAGCTAGTTTAGCGCTAAGTAGACCAAGGTGGCCGTATATTTTGTTTCGTTTTTGCTTCACTTCCGAGTTTATATAATTACCCGATTTTGTGACTCAAAGTCTAGTCCTAAATTGAAAAGACTTAACTTAATGACGTTGCTACTCGAAGGCCGCAGATTTTGGTAATCGCGTTTAAATTTAAACATATTCAATTCGATCGGTGTTTTTTTCTGTATATTCAACTACAGTTTTTTAGACACGAGATCGTTCTTCAGATAAATTTTAGAGTTGGCTTTTTTGAGGCGATCGCGAACCGGATTTTGTACAGTGCATAAACTGTGAATGAAGTCAAGGAAAACTCAAGTTTATTGATTTAAGTTTTTTAACAATTTTTCCCCTCGCATTTTATTACTTTAGTTTCTGGGTGCAAGGGGCTTCTTCTGGGAATTACCGAGTAACTTGCTCTATCCTAAATCGTCTGTATCGCTAGGGACAACCCAGATCGAGCCAATAACAGCGACAGTTGCGATCGCCTCAAACCTGCCAGCGAAGCGCCTCTTAAAAGTAATTTTGAAGTCCAAAAAATCTACTGATTTATATCAATAACTTTATCAATTTAAGCCATTGTCCAACACCTAATTAGGCGGTGAATTCCGGCATGGCCAAAACCTGCCAGACTTTATTTAATAACTCAGATAAGCCCGTTTGCGTTACTGCCGAGATCGGAAAAATGGGGGCGGTTGTTTCTTGATTTAACTCAGTTTTGAGAAACTCGATCCATTCTGCGTCGGCTGCGTCTACTTTATTCAAAGCGAGGATTTGGGGGCGATCGCGCAATCCTCGACCATAAGCCGTCAATTCTGCCTGAATAGTGCGATAATTCCCCAAGGGGTCGGCGGCCGTCGCATCCAACACATGAATCAAAATGCGCGTCCGTTCGATATGACGCAAGAACTCATGCCCCAAACCAACCCCCGTATGCGCCCCCGCAATCAAGCCGGGAATATCGGCAAATACAGTTCCATCCCCCGTGGGCTTCCTCACCACTCCCAAATTCGGTACTAGGGTGGTAAAAGGGTAATCGGCAATTTTAGGACGGGCTGAAGACAACGCCGCAATCAATGTCGATTTCCCCGCATTAGGCAAACCCACCAAACCGACTTCTGCGAGTAACTTCAACTCCAAGCGCAGATACAAATGCTCCCCTTCGAGGCCGGGTAAAGCATAATCTGGGGCGCGATTTTGATTGCTGAGGAAATGACGATTGCCCAAACCACCTTTACCACCTTGGGCGACACAAACGCGATCGCCCGGCTCAATCAAATCGGCAATAATCTCCTCAGTCTCGCGATTATAAACCACCGTCCCGCAAGGAACGCGAATCGTCAAATCCTCCCCCGAAGCCCCAGTACAATTATTTGGCCCGCCGCGTTTGCCATTTTCCCCCTTAAAAATGCGAGCATACTGAAAATCCAACAAAGTTTGCAGATTTTCGTCAGCTTCAAGGTAAATTGACCCCCCTTTGCCGCCATTTCCTCCGGCTGGCCCTCCTGCGGGGACATATTTCTCGCGACGAAAGGCAACCATCCCATCGCCGCCTTTCCCCGCTATCACTTCAATTTCTGCGCGATCGATAAATTGCATATTTAGTTATTGGTTGTTGGTTGTTGGTTGTTGGTTGTTGGTTATTGGTTGTTAGTTATTGGTTGTTGGTTGTTGGTTAGCAGAATCTCTACAATTGGTAATTGGTCACTGGTAATTGGTAATTTCTTCCTCCTCCCACTCTCCCCACTCCTTCCCCCGACTGCCCACTGCCCAAGACCTACTGCCCAAAACCTACTAAATATAAGGCGAAACATCCTCACCGCAATCATCAGCCAGATAAGACAAAGCCCGGAAACGCAAACCCACCAACTGCTCGTAAAGCGGGTTCAACTTACACATGGCCGGAATATGCACGATCTTGTGACCGAACAACTTGATATCCCGTTCAAAAGGACATTGAGGCGGCACCATTTTGCAGACAAATCGGGCAACTCTGGGGTCTTTGACATCCATGCCATCGAGCCATTCTCGCACGGGTTTAAGGGCATTTTTGGGCAAGCTGTCTTGTTCCTGGCGGGCTTCTTCGACAAAGGCATCATCGGCTTTGAGTTTGTGTTTGTCGGGGTCATACAGAGTATGTTCGAGGGATTTGAGGGCTTCGACTTCTAGACCTAAAGCATCGAGAAAGCCGTTAACGACTTTGGATTCTTCGACGGAATACACGCCGTTGGCTAAGGCCATCATGACGGCGGTTCGCATGAAGTTTTCGGCAGTGTGGGGGTCATTTCCCAGTAGATTCGCGAGTTCTGCGGGTTCGATGGGTTGGAGATCGCCGAGGTTGGTTTTGGGGGCAAGTTCGTCTTGAGTCAGACTGGTGATGAAGTCTTGTTCTTCGGGATCGAAGTGACCGTCAGCCCAAGCGATGGTGAGTAAGCCCCGTAACCAAGCTTGAATTTGCTCGTCGGTATAGTGTTGGGGAGCGACGCTAGTCATGATTATTTTTAAGATTTATTAACCAAAACGGTATTTAATTTCGATCGTAGCCTGCGATCGCGTATTCCACTACCGTCTTTGGGAAACTTCTGGGGGGGGTGAGTTTTGTTTTTTGCGCCAAATCCAGACAAAGTTGGTGAACATACTCCAACCCACAGAACAGCAAGTAGCAAGAATTGAGGCGAGAATGTAGTGAATTTTCAAGACATCGGCGAATAAGTTGGTTGCTGACCACCAAATCACGAAACTGCTGGCGATCGCGACATGATATTGCCATAATCTTAGCCAGGTGGGTCGCGGATGACCAAAAACCCAGCGATCGTTCACGAGAAAGCGAAATAAAGTCCCGATTTCGGACGCAAAAATCGTGGCTACCCACAGAGGGAATGCCAGCAAGTCCACAAAAATGTAGAGTAATGGGATATTCAGTCCCATAAAGAATAAGCCGACAATCCACCAACGCACCACGGCGGAGTTTATCAATTTTTGCCAAGATAATTCTTTGATAGAAAGGCGCACAGTTTCTTAATCCTCACACACACGGGATAATAAATCTTTTTTATCTTAAACTCTCCCCCCTCCCCACTCCCACCTGTCTCTTATACCCATCCGCCCCCCCCGA